>NZ_JBAHUQ010000039.1 GCF_036689865.1 Magnetococcus sp. PR-3 | reverse complement strand
GGGTGTTAGACCGATTACATCTGGTTAGAGAGCTCGCGCTCTTGGTGTTGGTTACGACTTAGAGGTGTATCCATACACCGTGAACCCCTCCAACAGGCTCACTTAAGCCCCATGTTGTGCGGGTGGCAGTGATGGGGAGAAAACACCACCCATCACCACCCCTGCACCATCATGGCCCCTAAACATCAGGGGGTATCGGGGGCACCACCCCCCAATTCAAAGCATCTTGCGGTTCTTAACCAAGCAGGCTCAGCGCAAGCTGGGGCTGCTGGTTGGCCTGGGCCAAAATGGCGGTTCCGGCCTGTTGCAAGATGGCATTCTTAGTCAAGTTGGCGGTCTCAGAAGCGATATCCGCATCCATAATCCGCGAACGAGCCGCTTCGGTACGCTCCACCACATTGGCCAGATTGGTAATGGCCGCTTCCAAACGGTTCTGCTGAGCACCCAGTGTGGAGCGCATGTCAGAAACCGAAGCAATGGCATTGTCAATCAACGCAATGGCACCACTGGCACCGGCCATGGTCGAAACCGTAAAGGCCGCACTTAAACCAATGTTGGTTGTATTGGCATCGGTGGTGGTTACACTGATGGTCTGGTCTTGATCCATACCCACATGGATCTCAAACGTCTTACCGGTATCCATCACCGTAGTGCTGTTAAACTCGGTGGTGTTGGCAATACGGTCGATCTCAGAAACCAGCTGGGCCACTTCATCATGTAGATCGGCACGGTCAGTACTGGTATAGGTTCCGTTGACCGCTTGAACAGCCAGCTCACGCATACGCTGCAAAGCAGACTCAGTCTCAGCCAAAGCACCCTCAGTGACCTGCACCAGAGAGATACCATCGTTGGCGTTACGCATCGCCTGCCCAAGACCGCGAATCTGCGAGGTCATCCGGGTAGAGACAGATAAGCCTGCTGCATCATCAGAGGCACTGTTAATGCGCAGACCCGATGACAGACGCTCATAAGTCTTACCCAAAGCATTGGTGCTATTTTGCAGCTTGCGCTGGGCATTGATGGAAGAGACATTAGTGTTGACGTACAGAGCCATGATTCTTCTCCTTGGTGTCGATAATCCCAGAGGGGATTATCTGTCCTAAACCGCACCCTCCTTGGTACGAAGAGCCCTTCTTTTTAGGCGGCGGGCTCAACCTCCGGACCCCTAATTTAATAGGGAGCCCCTTCCCAAGGTCGCCTGAACGAACTTGGGGAGTGGCTCCCGCCCTCTGCCAAAACAGAGGGCGGGTCCCTTACCCTTAACCAAGCAAGCTCAGAGCAAGCTGGGGCTGCTGGTTGGCTTGGGCCAAAATGGCGGTTCCGGCCTGTTGCAAGATGGCATTCTTGGTCAGGTTGGCGGTCTCAGAAGCGATATCCGCATCCATAATCCGGGAGCGGGCCGCTTCGGTACGCTCGGTCACATTGGCCAAGTTGGTGATGGCCGCTTCCAAACGGTTCTGCTGAGCACCCAGTGTGGAGCGCATGTCAGAAACCGAAGCGATGGCCGCATCAATCTCAGCAATCGCAGCACTGGCCTGGGCCATGGTGGAGACCGTTGTTGCGTTCACACCCAACAAGGCTGTGTTGGCATCTGTAGTGGTCACACTAATGGTCTGGTCCTGATCCATACCCACATGAATTTCAAAGGTTTGGGTCGTGTTCAGAACATTCTGACTATTAAACTCCGTATTATCTGCAATCCGGTCGATCTCAGAAACCAGCTGAGAAACCTCATCATGCAAGTCAGCACGGTCAGTATTGGTGTAGGTTCCGTTGACCGCCTGAACAGCCAGCTCACGCATACGCTGTAGGGCAGATTCAGTCTCAGCCAAAGCACCCTCGGTGACCTGCACCAGAGAGATACCATCGTTGGCGTTACGCATGGCCTGACCTAGGCCACGAATCTGTGAGGTCATACGGGTGGAAACAGACAGACCAGCCGCATCATCCGAGGCACTGTTAATACGCAGGCCAGATGACAGACGTTCATAGGTCTTACCCAAAGCACCGGTACTATTCTGCAGCTTGCGTTGGGCATTGATGGAAGAGACATTGGTGTTGATGTACAGAGCCATGATTTTTCTCCTTGGTGTCGATACACCCAGTGGGGCATATCTGTCCTAAACCGCACCATCCTTGGTACGAAGAGCCCTTCTTTTTAGGCGGTGAGCTCAACCTCCGGACCCCCTTTATGGGGAGCCCCTTCCCAAATTCACCGGTGTGAACTTGGGGAGAGGCTCCCGCCCCCTGCCACAGCAGAGGGCGGGTCTCTTACATTTAACCAAGCAGGCTCAGCGCAAGCTGGGGCTGTTGGTTGGCCTGGGCCAAGATTGCTGTGCCAGCCTGTTGCAAGATGGCATTCTTGGTCAGGTTGGCCGTCTCGGCTGCGATATCTGCATCCATAATCCGGGAGCGCGCAGCTTCGGTACGCTCAACCACGTTGGTCAGGTTGGAGATGGCCGCTTCCAAACGGTTCTGCTGGGCACCCAGTGTGGAGCGCATGTCAGAAACCGAAGCGATGGCGTTATCAATCAACGCAATGGCACCGCTCGCACCGGCCATGGTTGAAACCGTAAAGCCGCCACTTAAACCAATGTTGGTGGTATTGGCATCAATCGTGGTCACACTGATGGTCTGGTCCTGATCCATACCCACCTGGATCTCAAACGTCTTGTCTGCATCCATCACCGTGGTGCTGTTAAATTCAGTGGTGTTAGCAATACGGTCGATCTCAGAAACCAACTGAGCCACTTCATCGTGTAGGTCGTTACGGTCGGTACTGGTGTAGGTTCCGTTGACCGCTTGAACCGCTAATTCACGCATACGCTGCAGAGCAGATTCGGTCTCAGCCAAAGCACCCTCGGTCACCTGCACCAGAGAGATACCATCGTTGGCGTTACGCACCGCCTGGTTCAAACCACGAACCTGGGAGGTCATACGGGTGGTCACCGACAGGCCAGCGGCATCATCAGACGCACTGTTAATGCGAAGACCAGAAGAGAGACGCTCATAGGTTTTACCCAGGGCATTGGTGCTGTTCATCAGCTTGCGTTGGGCGTTGAGCGAGGAAACGTTTGTGTTGATATACAGGGCCATGATCATTCTCCTTGGTATGGGGTAAACCCATTAGGGTTCACCTTCTCTAAACCGCACCATCCTTGGCACGAAGAGCCCTTCTTTTTAGGCGGTGGGCTCAACCACCGGACTCCCGAGAGAGCCCCTTCTCAAATCCACCAACCGTATGGACTTGAGGAGGGGCTCTCGCCCTCTGCCCATGCAGAGAGCGAGAGTTCCTTTACCGTTAACCAAGCAGGCTCAGCGCAAGCTGGGGCTGCTGGTTGGCCTGGGCCAAAATGGCGGTTCCGGCCTGTTGCATGATCGCATTTCTGGTCAGATTGGCCGTCTCGGCTGCGATATCTGCATCCAAAATCCGCGAACGGGCCGCTTCAGTGCGCTCAACCACGTTGGTCAGGTTGGAAATGGCGGCTTCCAAACGGTTCTGCTGAGCACCCAGTGTAGAGCGCATGTCAGAAACCGAAGCGATGGCGGCATCAATCTCAGCAATCGCAGCACTGGCCTGGGCCATGGTGGAGACCGTGGTTGCGTTCACACCCAACAAGGCTGTGTTGGCATCCGTGGTGGTCACACTAATGGTTTGGTCCTGATCCATACCCACTTGAATTTCAAAGGTTTGGGTCGTGTTCAGAACATTCTGACTATTAAACTCCGTGTTATCCGCAATCCGGTCGATTTCAGAAACCAGCTGAGCAACCTCATCATGCAGGTCCATACGATCGGTATTGGTATAAGTTCCGTTCACCGCTTGCACAGCCAGTTCACGCATACGCTGCAGAGCAGACTCGGTCTCAGCCAATGCACCCTCGGTCACCTGCACCAGAGAGATACCATCGTTGGCGTTACGCACCGCTTGGTTCAAACCACGAACCTGGGAGGTCATCCGTGTTGTCACAGAGAGACCAGCAGCGTCATCCGAAGCGCTATTAATACGCAAACCTGAAGAGAGACGTTCGTACGTCTTGCCTAAGGCATTTGTGCTGTTCATCAGCTTGCGCTGGGTGTTGAGCGAGGAAACATTGGTATTAATATACAGAGCCATGATTTTTCTCCTTGTTAGTGGGCGCCCCCCTCCTATGGGGTTTGCCTGCTCTAGACCTCTCCGTCCCTGGAGTGGTGGATCGTTCATTCGCCCGGGCCGATCCAACCCGGCTTTCCGTTGAACCCTCTGAAGTATTTCAGCTCACCCCGCCAACCTCCTATCCTTGGAAGTCCCGCCTTTATCAGGTCGGTTTTTGGGGTGCTCACGTGCTGAAACCCATCTTTGGGTGCGATCGCCTTCCTGGCGATTTCCTGCTACGGCTTTTATCCTAAAAACAATTACCCTTTCGCCATGAGCCTTATGTCTGTGACATACCGACTCCACCTACCGATTTTTCCAACCCTCCTGGCTGGTCCAATCCTCTAAACTCATGGCTCCCCTGCCACACCCTTCTAATCATCTGGGTGGTTTTCTTTCCTTAGAACGCCACCCTTGGCGTTCGAGCTATCCAAGCTCTGTTTGGTCCTTATGACGCTTCCAGCATCTCTACGGACCGACCGCTTCCTTGCGGTCTTGTGGCGCTAAAAGCCCCTCCGTGGGCCTAGGCCAAAGGTGGTTCCCCACCATCCCTCTTACTCCTTGAGGGCCTCCACATGTGGAGGATCAACTCCCTGCCTTGGGCTCTCCTGGCCAGAGCTGGGACTTCCTGTCCACTCCACTCTTACCTGGATCGGTTCTATGGTGACGTCCTGTCACCTCGGACCTCGGTTTGCCATCCTGCCAACCCCAGCCCTAACCTTCCCTGGCACCTACTGTAAAAACCTTAACCTACCTGTGGTTTCATCTTGTGAAAGCCACCTCCAGGCCCCTCCATCCATGAGGGTGATTTTTATAGCTTTTGTGCCTTGCCAACCGCCTTCCGTGGCATGGCTTGATCTACTCCCTGTAGACCTTTGGTGGTGCCTCCTGGCCTCACCGGCTGTCTGTCCGGCACCTTCCCTGCTGCCTCTACTCTGTGCTTCCCTGCTCCGGGTCTCCTACCACCCGAACCTTCTGCTCTACCCCATCCACCTTTTGCGGGCGGTCCGCCTTCCGTGGCGACGGTTTCCTTACCGTATAATTCCGAGCCTTCCTTGGCCCCGTGAGGTACAACATTCAACCTTTGTGTATGTCCATCCACCTTTTGCGGGCGGTCCGCCTTCCGTGGCGACGGTTTCCTTACCGTATAATTCCGAGCCTTCCTTGGCCCCGTGACATACAACCTTCTAAACCTCTGGTGTACCCATCCACCTTTTGCGGGCGGTCCGCCTTCCTGGCGACGGTTTCCTTACCGTATAATCCGAGCCTTCCTTGGCCCCGTTGGGTACAACATTCAAACCTCTGGTGTACCCATCCACCTTTTGCGGGCGGTCCGCCTTAACTGGCGACGGTTTCCTTACCGTATAATCCGAGCCTTCCTTGGCCCCGTTGGGTACAACATTCAAACCTTTGGTGACCCANTGTACCCATCCACCTTTTGCGGGCGGTCCGCCTTAACTGGCGACGGTTTCCTTACCGTATAATCCGAGCCTTCCTTGGCCCCGTTGGGTACAACATTCAAACCTTTGGTGACCCATCCACCTTTTGCGGGCGGTCCGCCTTCCTGGCGACGGTTTCCTTACCGTACATTCCGAGCCTTCCTTGGCCCCGTTGGGTCATCCTTCAACTGAGTAAATTGACTGCCAATACTGGCTGTTGGTTGGCCTGAGCCAAGATGGAGCGGTCGGAATAAGCCTGTATAGATCCCTTTGCCTGCCGTGTCGCCTCCTTGGCAACCTCAACATCTTGGATCTTTACCTTTCCGTCCTTTGCATCCACCTCCAACCGATCAATCTGTTCCATAACCTGCTTAAAACGCGTCTGCATATCCCCCAGTGAAGCCCGCATATCCGCCACACTGGTAATGGCATTGTCCATCTGCCGCAACACCCCCTCCACGTTCTGCCCTTGCAGATTTGTGAAGTTCATCTCATCTAACCCCAGTGCTTGTTGTGTGGCACTACCAACGGTTAGACGAATTTCCTGTTGTGGCGCTATTTGAATTAACCCAGTCCACCCACCTGTCGAGATCAATGTGTGCTGGTTGTACTGAGTTTGCGACGCGATCCGATCCACTTCTGCTAAAAGCTGTTCAACTTGTTGGTTATATGTGGCTTTTTCTTTACTTTCGGGGTTGTCCTCTCCCACTTCCTGGGTCAGATCTCGAATCTGCTCCAACGTGGATGAGGTTTGTGACAACGCCTCCTGAGCCACCTGTACCATGGAGATCCCATCATTGGTTTCATGAGACTCCTGGTTTCTTCCTCGCACCTGTGCCGTCATGGCTGCAGCTGCTGATACTTGCCGATCCTTTTGCCGTACACGTGCTTGCTTACTTTGTGTACGCCGTTCTTCGGTTTTCCCGATCCCTAAGGCCGAACCATTAACCGATTGCTGCGCATTCAACCAAAAGGCATTGGGATTGACATACATAGTCATCCTTTTACCCTCCCAGGCTTTCCAAAGCCTGTACCGGGCCGGTGGTGAAGTCTGCCATCCTATGGCGCGCCTCTAACACCACCGGGCAACCTCTACATGATCTCTCTCCGTACCATTACCCGTTCCATCAACCCAACAGTTGTAGTGCTAGCTGGGGCATCTGGTTGGCCTGGGCAAGCATGGCCGTTCCCGCCTGTTGAATAACCGAACCTCGGGTCAAACTGGCGGTTTCCGCAGCCACATCGGTATCGGTAATCTGTGCTTGCATGGCCGACGTGTTGTTGGACATGCTGGTCAGATTGGCAATGACCGACATAAAGCGGTTCTGGGTAGAACCCAGGTCCGAGCGGATCTGTGCAATGGTATCAATGGCCGTATCCAGCGTAGTCAGCGCAGCCTCTGCCTTGGCTTGGGTAGAGAGCGATAGATCCTCTACACCAACGGCACTGGCGGTTGCTGATGGAATGGTTACGGTGATCACCTCTGAGCTAAAAGCACCAACCTGGAAGTTCTGGTTGGCAAAGGTGCCATCCAACATCACCTGATCATTAAATTTACGTTCGGCACCAATGCGCTGAATTTCAGCCGTCAGTTCAGCAACAGCAAGCTGGATATCAGCCCGATCGGTACTGTTGTATGTGGCGTTGGCAGATTGCACTGCCATCTCACGCAACCGTTGCAACATATCTTCAGTCTGCTCCAGGGCTCCGTCAGAGACCTGTAGAAATGAGATACCATCGTTGGCATTACGTGCAGCCTGGTTCATTCCCCGAATTTGTGCGGTGGTCCGGTTGGTGATCGCCAAACCCGAGGCATCATCCTTCGCGGAGTTAAGCTTTTTACCCGAAGCCAGCCGCTCAAAACGGTCTTGTAGATAATTCGTGGAATTCGTCAGCATCTTTTGCGAATTCAACGAAGCAATATTTGTATTGATATAAAGCGCCATGGTCTTACGTCCATTGTGCATCCGACTCGCAGGCCGGTTAGCTTATTGCGCATGAGGTAACCCTATGGTTTCCCCATCTTTATTTTGATCAGCCGTTAGCTGGTCATACCCTGCCAGATCCCATTGACCGGTGACGATCCTGTAATCTGGGCTGTCTCTTCCTGCTCACCATCCCACAAACAGTAAGCCAGGTTTGTTTCTTGATCCTGTTCCATAAGCAGGGAGGTTCCATCGTTAAAGATCGACCACCCCATGGCACCATCACGCTGTTCAACAACCCCATTGGGAAGCTGACCACGACGGGGCATTGGCCCACGTCGGCGGCGCAGTGCACCGGAACGAATAACCCGACCATTACGTATACGCCACTGACCGATCGTACGGTTCCGGGGTACCTGTACCCTGACCCCTTCCGGCTCCGTCGTAATCACATGGAAAACAGAACCTAAATTCTCAATCTCCACCTGATGTTCTGACAGTTGCCGGTTATTTCTAGCCCGCATACGTGGTGTCTCTGGTCCGTGCAGCGTCATCAAACGCCCCACATGATTCAGTGGTTTTGATCGCCGCCCCGCTACCTGACTGACCAGGCGGGAACAACCACCGCGACTGGCAGGCATGGAACGAATGGCCATCCGAATCTCCCGCCAAACTTCTGCCAGTAAAAACCCCTGTTGAGGGCGATATACAGGCATTGGTTCGATACGGCGAACCCAAGACATTTCCAGCTTGGTTGCCCAATGGGGCATCGGCCCACTGGCTATTAATTTAGAAGCTGCTCCAGCACGAGCCTGCTTGGCCCGGCGCGCAGTTTGTGCATTACATGTCAACATCACTCTCTCCCAGCGCGGATTTTATCCGTTCATTTGAGCTTGTCTGCTCTTGACCGGAACCGGCTTGATCACACGAATGGGGACTTTCCTCACCCATTACCTCCTGAGTTGGTCCTTCAACCAGCCCCAAAGGCACCATTTGGCCATTGCGTAACCGTCCCACTGGATTAAGTGCACCCCCCTCGATCTCTTGCGGCTCATCATTAGCCGCTGCGTTGATCGCCTCCATCAGGCGCCGAACCGCAACCCGAAGAATCTCTCGGTCCTCTGATGTTACTCGACCCTGCACAGCCAACTCAGCCAGTGCATGAATCTGTTGCTGTGCCTCCCCACCGGGGCGGCCCAGATCAGCCAGCTCCGCCATGCGTGCTAGCCCCTCCACCCCCACACGGGCGGTGTCGGACATCTCCATAGGACCCATCATGTGTAGAAAGCGCCCTACCATGCCTAACCCAGGCACCTTACGAAGATGGTCAGGATGACACTCCTTAGCCGCCACACGGTCAAGACCATCGGGAATTGCTTCCCAACCGGACTCCCCGCTTCCATCACCCCGAAGGCCTGATGGATGTGAACGGACATGAAATGACATTACACCTCTCCCATCTTGCGCAACCGCGCTTAAACCACACAATAAAGACTTATATCTTCTCTTCGAGCCTTATGTTATCGGCTCAGGACACACGTGTCCCTTTGCGCCCAACCGGGCACAGCTCAATCCGTTATATCCGAGCCTTAACCCAGAAGCTGAAGAGCTAATTGAGGCTGCTGGTTAGCCTGCGCCAACACTGCGGTACCCGCCTGCTGCAAGATCGATGTCTTGGTCAGGTTGGCCGTCTCAGCCGCAATATCCGCATCCTGAATACGGGAGCGTGCAGCTGACATGTTTTCCACAATATTGGTCAGGTTACCGATGACCGCACCAAACCGGCTTTGAATGGCACCCAAGTCAGCACGTACATCTGAAATGCTGTTCAGGGCGTTATCCACCAAAGAGAGTGCCGCTTCGGCACCAGCCTGGGTACTAATGGTCAGGGCGGTAATACCAAGATGGGACATCTGAGCACCATTGATGCTCATTGTGATGGTTTGACTAGAAAAAGCACCCACCTGGAAGTTTTGCGCGGTATAGGTACCATCCAAAACATTCAGCTTGTTGAACTCCGTATCACCGGAGATGCGCTGAATTTCAGCCAACATCTGATCAACCTCTTTATCAAGGTTCAGACGGTCTGAAGTGTTATAAATGGCGTTGGCCGACTGTACGGCCAGCTCACGTATACGCTGCAAAGCGTTGGTGGTTTCGTCCAGGGCTCCTTCGGCAACCTGCGCAACGGATATACCGTCGTTGGCGTTGCGAACAGCCTGGTTGAGTCCGCGAATCTGGGCCGTCATACGATTGGTGATGGCCAGACCAGCTGCATCATCCTTAGCGGAGTTAATCCGCAACCCGGAAGAGAGCCGTGCGAAAGTGGTAGACAGATCGTTAGAAGACTGCGTTAATTTGCGCTGCGCATTCAGCGAAGCGACGTTTGTATTTACGTAAAGTGGCATGGTTCTACCTCCAACGTACGAAGAGCCAGTATGGTCTTCGTGTTTTCCGTCCTTGGCTGGAGGTGGGTTGTTCGTTTTACAGGGCCAACCCTAACCCTAATACAGCGTTTACTACTTTTTTATAAATGCGGGCCTCTTGCCCCCATCTTTTTCCCTTAGGTACTGCCCTTCAAGTCACGGCTCTTGTGGCCGTTAGTATGCTTATCGGCCCCTCCCTTGGAACCTTTAAGCGTTTTTTTATGCTGCTTCATTTTTTTGTTTTCACACAGTCATTTTGCTGTGCGTAAGAGAATTTATCGACGGGATATCCAAACCCCTTAACCTTTTTTTGCTCCTTTTCTTAATTTTATATGTATGTGCTTGTTTAATATAAACAAAAAAAGCACGCCATTGGCGTGCTTTTTAGAAAACCCCGACACCTATGCAAGCTAAACCCGCTATTGAATGCGTCGCATGCGGCGTTCCTGCAGTGTCATACCAATGGCATCTGCCAGAGGAACAGCCTCCATCGGATCCATTTTATCAAAGATCTTAGCCGCCACCTTCTCTTTAAGCACCTTAAGTATCTTTACCGCCGTGGTACGTTCAAGGTCCTTCAACTGTTTGGCTGCAACCTTGGGCTTCATGGCACTATAGATACGAGCTAGGCGGGCTATATTCTCGGTATTGATGTTTTTCTCTTCCAAGATATCCTGACGGACCTCTTCACGCAGGGCGGTCAATGCCTTGAGACGCTTATCCACCATCTCCCCCATACGTTTGATCTCCTGCTCTTTCAGATCCAGCGCCTTGGCTCTGGCTTCCAGAGACACTTGCCGCTTTTCGAGCGTTTTTAGTAAATCGACAGGATCACGGGGGGCACCATTCTGATCTTGTGCCGCCATAACGGGTGATACCATCAATCCAAAAGCCATTACCGCCATGGCCATAACTCGCTTAATCCCATTCATCACAGCATGGTCTCCTTATCTTGCTGCCGAATGTGACGCACCACCCCGGCCATGTCCAACATTCGGTTCTCGACCCTCAGTGCCTCTTTTTGCAACTTAAGGTCGGTTTTTTCTTCCAGTTTTTCTGCCTGACGTAACCCCTTACGTGCCTCAAGCCATCGTTGCTTGGCGGCCTCAACAAGGGGCTCACTCTTCTCTACAGCTTCTAATAGTCGTGTACGCCGAACCTTTTGCCCTTCAAAAAAGCCCGCGATCATATCACCAGAGAGAATGGTGGTATGGTCGCCCACCAGATCCAAAGCATCCGCACGGGCCTGCTCTGTCTCCTGATCCAACAGGGTGACCTGCTGTTTCAAGTCATTCAGGTCTGCCAAAACTTTGGCATACTCGCCCCCTTGCGCCTCTTCGCGCAAACGACGTAGCTCAACAAGCCGGCTGAAACGGTTAACCGCCACACACACACCTTTATTGCTTTTGGGTTCCAACACCGGTTGGGACCGAAGCCAAAGCGGAGTACACTCTGCTTTACGAGAGAGCTGCCCCTAGCTAACGTTCAGCATACGGCACCTCTCAGGATAGAGACTAAGCAAAAAGCTCGCCGGATTGGACCAGGATGTTCAAACAACGACCATATCGCCCCTTATTGAGCCTGTGGATACTCTTATTACTTGTTCTCCCTGCCAAGGTATCCCAAGCGGCATCGGTTCGGTTAATTACAGATCCGGAGGTCATGGCTTTGATCCAGGCCATGGGCAAACCCCTGGTCAAATCCGCCGGGTTGAACCCCGAACGGGTTAAGTTCTTTGTGATCCTGGATAACAGCATTAACGCCTTTGCTTTGGCCAACCAATATGTCGTATTCAACAGCGGCCTTATTTTAAAAGCCAAACACTATGATGAAATTGCAGGGGTCATTGCCCACGAGCTGGGCCACCTTAAGGCAGGCCACCATATTAAATTAAAAGCCGACGCCCGTACCGCGCTGGCCAAACAGGTGGTCGGTGCGGCACTGGGTATTGCTGCAGGTGTTGCGGGAAGCGGAGAGGGTGCCAGTGCCTTTTTAATCGGTAGTAACGCCATCGCCCGGCAGGGTCTTTTAGACTCCTCCCGCGTGAAAGAACAACAGGCTGACCGGTTGGCTGTCGATTATATGATCCGTGCAGCCATGGATCCCGAAGGGGTCTCCCGCTTCTTTAAGACCCTCTATCAACTCCAACGCATGAACCCTGTACCGCCGGCTTACCTAAGTACCCACCCGCTGGGGTTGGAGCGCCTGCACGCCGGACAGGATCTTATTGACCGCTTAAGAGAAAACATGGGGGCTTTTCCCACCCATGAACGGGTGCAGTGGCAACACCAGCTCAAACGTATTCAAGCCAAGTTGGAAGCCTCCGCCAGTAAGGATCTTTTAACCTTTCTCCGTCAACAGCGGCTTAAACTCAGACGTATGCTACCAGGTACCCCTGAACACTTTGCGGTACGTTACGGCATTGCCCTAGGGATGCGCTATGCAGGCCAACTGGAAAAAGCAGAAGAGGGGATGCGCCTTCTATTAAAAGAGAACCCCAATGATCCCTATCTCATGCGGGAGTTGGGGCTGGTGGTGCTGGACCATGGCCGCCCGGAAGAGGCTATCATACTCTTTCGTCAGGCTGTGGCCCGTGCAGGTCAACATCCGGATATGCACTATCGTCTCGCCTTTGCCCTGCATGAGGCGGGTCAGTTTGACGAAGCCGCCAATATACTCTACCGCCTAACCAGCCAGTATATTGAACAGAATGCCCCCCTCTATCTCTTAGGGGTTGTGGAAGGGAAGCGGGGTAACCTGGGTATGAGCCACACCGCCCTGGCCCGTTACGAACGTCGGCGGCTAAAGACCAAACGTGCCCTGTGGCATTACCGTCAGGCCTTAAAACATCTGCCCGTTAAAGATGCGTTGCGCAACCGTATTAAGGTCGAGATCAAAGCCGCAAAAGAAGAGGCTAAAAAGTATAAAAAATAGCCGGTTTAGAGAAGCTGTTTTCTGGGGGTATGGTGCAGGTCAAAACATTGTGCCACCGCACGGCACACCACTTTACCTGCCACAATATTCAGCCCTTTGGCCAAGGCACGATCGTCACCACAGGCGGTCTTCCAGCCTAAATTAGCCAGCTTTAAGGCATAGGGTAGTGTGGCATTGGTTAGGGCTCGGGTTGCGGTCATGGGTACAGCACCGGGCATATTGGCCACACAGTAGTGGATAACCCCTTCTTCAAGATAGACCGGATCTTCATGGGTTGTGGGACGGGAGGTCTCAAAAATCCCCCCTTGATCAATGGCGGTATCCACAATCACCGCACCAGGTTGCATCTGCCTGAGCTGTGCCCGGCTTATGAGCTTTGGCGCCCGAGCTCCTTTTAGTAAGACAGCCCCCACCACCACATCAGCCTGTTGGATAGCCTCTCTCAACACCCCCGGATTAGAAGCCAGGGTCGTCACATTGGCCGGCAGTATATCCGCCATACGGCGCAGACGTTCCAGGTTTACATCCAGCAACTTGACATCGGCACCCAAGCCAGCAGCCATACGGGCAGCCTCTGTCCCCACCACCCCAGCCCCAATGATCACCACTTGAGCAGGGGCCACACCAGGAACCCCACCTAATAGAATACCCCGCCCCCCTTGGGCACGCTCCAGATATTTGGCACTCTCCTGGATCGCCATACGCCCGGCAACCTCACTCATTGGGGTGAGCAAAGGCAGGTTACCCTGCTGGTCCTCAACCGTTTCATAGGCAATGGCCACAGCGCCGGAGTTGATCACCGCTTCGGTAAGCTGTTCTGATGCGGCAAAGTGGAAATAGGTAAAGAGCATTTGCCCTGGTTGCAGCAGAGGATATTCCTGAGGTTGGGGCTCTTTGACTTTGAGCATCAACTCTACATCACGCCAAACTGTGGCAGCATCGGCATGAATAGTCGCCCCCACCGCCTGGTAGTGATGATCCTCAAAACCACTGCCCAAGCCTGCGCTCTGCTCCACCAAGACGGTATGACCATTTTGGATCAGGGTTTCGGCCCCATCAGGGGTCAGTGCAACACGGTTTTCTTGGGTGCGGATCTCTTTAACGACACCGATGATCATGGTGAGACTCCGTTGGGGGTTAGAAACCCTTTAATATAACCATCTGAAAACGTTTGAGGGGTAGATTGGGTAAGAAGTTCTCTGCGGGGGGTCGGTTTTCTGTGGTTGCCCAGATACCAAAACGTGACGGTACGCCCTTTAACAAGCCCTCTAGAGAGAGCCAGAACAACCCATTAAGGATATGGCCACCCAACGCAGGGCTACCCGGGTGGAGGTCACACCCTCATCAAGGCAGAAAACTCTTGGTAGGATCTGAAGCTTTATCTCTTTTTAGGGCTGGGTAGGGCCAACTGAGGCTGAGAATTTGCCACGGTTTTAACCGGCTCACGACTACGTTTAGAGACGGGGGGCAGAGCTTTGGTATCCACCTTACCTACCCGGAAGAAGCTTAAATCCTGACCCATACGCTCCGACTGTGCCGATAAAGTCTCTGCAGCACTGGCTACCTCTTGGGCTGCTTGTAGGTTCTGCTGCACCCCCCCCTCCATCTGCTGAACGGCATGGTTGATCTGTGCAACCCCAAGGCTCTGTTCCTGGCTGGTACGGGCGATCTCTGCAACAAGCTTGGCGGTATCCTGAATTTGTGGAACCATTGCGGTGATCATCTCACCAGCCCGCTCGGCAACACTAACCGTCTCACCAGATAACTCACCAATCTCTGCGGCGGCCTCCTGGCTACGCTCGGCCAGTTTACGAACCTCTGCAGCCACAACGGCAAACCCCTTACCCTGCTCACCCGCACGGGCTGCCTCAATCGCTGCATTCAAAGCCAGAAGGTTGGTTTGACGGGCAATCTCTTCAATAATCCCAATTTTATTGGCAATGTTGTGCATCACCTGTACCGCTTCATCCACCGCCTCACCACCGGATTTAGCCCCTTCATAGGCACGCTGAGAGATCCCCTCAGCCCCTTGGGCATGCTTACTGTTCTGAGCAATGTTATGGGTAATATTCTCCATAGCAGAGGCCGTTTGCCGGAGTGTACTGGCTTGCTCATCGGCACTTTCTGATAAGGCGCTGGAGGTCTGTGCCAGGTGATCACTGCTTTCATTCACCCCGTGGGCACCTGCTTGTACGGTCCGAGCCACCCCAACCAGAGTTTGATTCATCCGCATTAAGTCTGCCCAAGCACCTGTTGGTGCTTTAACCGCAGGGTGTCTTCCAAAAAAGTCCAGATCACCATCTGCAATAGCCCGGCACACCACCTGTAACTGATCGGGCTCGCCTCCCAGTTGGTGACGGACCATACGGCTAATAAACCAGGCCAGAGCCAGCAACAAGGTCAGCAGAACCACCAAACCACCAGCCAACTCTTTGGCCCCCTGGTTCACGGCGGCATCCACATCCTTTAAATAGATACCCGCACCGATCATCCAACCCCACGGTTCAAACCCTTGAACATAGGAGAGCTTGGGCTCTGGCTGGTCTGATCCGGGTCGACTCCACTGATACGCCACAAAGCCTGCGCCGTGCTCACGCACCACAGAGACCATATCCACAAAAAAAGCCTTACCTTCATGGTCTTTGAAGCCTGCCAACGCTTGCCCATTCAGAGAGGCGTTGACCGGATGCATAACCATGCGTGGCGATAGATCATTGATCCAAAAGTAGTTACCCCCACTAAAGCGCATGGATCCCACCACGGTCTTGGCCAGATCTTGCGCCTCCTCGGTCGAGTAAGCGCCGATCCGCTCCATCTCATAAATACGCTGGACTTGGCTACTTGCGCCCTCAACCAACGCCTGAACCATCAACTGACGATCCATCATCATTTGGCTACGAAGCATGTGCAATGAGAGCACACCAGAGATCAAAATACCGACCAGCGCCAAAAAGACGATGAAGAGTAATTTCACCCGTAACGAGGTAGCATAAAGCAGGCGCAACATGTAAACCTCACCCCATCCAATCCATGGATACTGTAATCAAACCCAGATAAAGCTGCTCAAAGCTCCATCTCCATCAGCTCTGACATCACCCCATCACCCAGCCTTAACCCTTTGCTGGTTAACCAGATATGTGTGTCATTATGTGCAACAAGGCCCTGCTTTAAAAACCAGGAAAGATCACCACCTACCGTCTGTTCAACAGGCTTTCCCCGAGCCTGTTGGTAAGTTGCTTTGTTCAACCCTTCCATGGTGCGCAGACCCATAACCAACGCCTCATTGCCTGCCTCCTGTGGGCTTAAGAGCATATCCCGTACCAAGGGTGGTACCCCCTCCTCCTGCAAACGGCTAAAATAACGTGCGGCATCCGCCAAGTTAGCACTTCGCACCACCCGACCCGCTGCATCGGTCACTTTGCCATGGGCCGCCACACCGACCCCCAAATAATCCCCAAACTGCCAGTAATTTTGATTATGCCGACAGGGGTGGTGTACTCGGGCAAAGTTACTGATCTCATACGGGGGCAACCCGGCCTTAGACAGCCGTTCATAGGTGGCATCCATCAAAACCAACTGCTGCTCATCTTCAGGTATGTGCAACCCCCCCTCGCGCTGTTGCTGAAAAAAAGGGGTTCCTGGCTCCACGGTCAGGGCATAACAGGAGAGGTGGGGCGGAGAATAAGCCAAGATCTCATCCAACTCTTTCAACCACCCCTCTAGGGTATGATCGGGTGTGGCATAGATCAGATCGGCACTCCAACTCCTGAACCCAGCTTCCCCCAACCAAGCCAATGCCTGCTGTGCCTGGCTGCGGTTATGGGGACGATCCAACCTCTGTAAACGTGCATCATCCAGCGCCTGGACCCCCATACTAATACGGGTTACACCCGCTTGACGATACCCCGCTAAACGGTCCTTGGTCAGGGATTCAGGGTTGGACTCCAAGGTGATTTCACAGGTGGGTGAGAGAGGCCATATCTGCGCAATCCCCTGTAGCAACCGGGCAATCTGCTCAGGATCAAACAGGGATGGGGTACCCCCACCCAAAAACAGCGTATGTAAGTTCCGTTTATCCCCCTGCAAACGCGCCCGCCAATAGCGCATCTCTATCAGCAGTGCATCCACATAGTCTGCTTGGGGCACAACAGCATCGACCCTGGAGTGAAAATCACAATAGGGGCATTTGTGAACGCAGTAGGGTATGTGGATGTATAGAGACAGTGGTGGCATCTTAAACCGTCCATTCAAACGAAGACCCCAACATAAAAAGGGGTGCCACCTACTCTGAAGCAGCACCCCCAAACAAAACAAGGGGCCATGAAAGGCCCCTTGTGTATTTATCTTTGTTAGACACCAAACCGTTAAGCTTTAAGTGCCTTTTTCTGCTCTTCAATCAACGCCATAATCCCCTGCTCGGCCAAGCCAGCCATGGCATCAAACTCAGCACGGGAAAAGGGTGCCCCCTCTGCCGTACCTTGAATTTCCACAAAACCGCCAGAGCCGGTCATCACAAAATTCATGTCGGTATCACAGCTGGAGTCTTCACGATAGTCAAGATCCAGAGCAGGCAGACCATCAACAATGCCACAACTCACGGCGGCCACATGATCCCGTAAAGGGTTATCACGGATCAACCCGGCATCCAACAGACGAGAAACCGCATCATGCATGGCGACAAAAGCACCGGTAATGGCTGCGGTTCGGGTACCGCCATCGGCCTGGATAACATCACAATCCAACCAGATGGTGCGCTTACCCAAAGCTTTAAGATCCACCACCGAACGCATGGCCCGCCCAATGAGACGTTGAATCTCCTGGGTACGCCCACTCTGCTTACCACGGCTGGCTTCACGGCCCATACGGGTATTGGTCGAGCGGGGCAACATGCCATATTCAGCGGTTACCCAACCACGATCTTCATTACGCATCCAACGGGGTTGAGACTCCTCCACCGTGGCGGTACATAAGACGTGGGTATCTCCAAAGGTGATCAGGCAGGAACCTTCAGCATGCTTGGCAAAATGACGGGTCATGGTCACCGCCCGCAGTTCATCGGGGCGGCGACCACTAAAACGGGGAGAGTTATTCAATTAAACCACACCCTTCTTGGAACCCAACTGAATCGCGTTACTGACCAACTGGTGAACACCACCCACCATATCCATGGGGATGTCGTAGTAGGGCAGCACCTTGGTAAACTGCGCCTTACAGATGGCACAGATCAGGGCCAGGAAGTTAACATTGTCTTCGTCCATCACCTTTTTCAAGGCGGTGACACGGGGCATGACACCCTTGATGCGCAGATCCATCAACTCATCCGTCAACAAACCACCGCCACCACCGCAGCAGAAGGTCTTTTCATGAATGGTATCTGGGTCCATATCCACAAAACGGTTGGCTGAGGCCTTGATCAATGCCCGTGGAATTTCAAACTGTCCACCGGGATTGGGTCCCATACGGGAGGCCCGTGCCACGTTACAGGAGTCATGGAAGGTGATGATCTTGTCATCATTCGCCGTACGATCCATGGTCAACGCACCACGGTTGTACAGGTCGTTGGTAAACTCACAAATATGCTGAGGTACCGGATACCTGGGGTCCAGATAGTCAAAGGGACCATTCAGGGTATTCCAGAAGGCATAAGCAACACGCCATGCGTGACCGCACTCACCCACCACAATACGTTTGACACCCAGCTCACGGGCCTGATCACTGATGCGCTTGGCGATCTTCTGCATCTGATCAAAGTTACCAATGAACATACCAAAGTTAGCTGCCTCAGAAGCAACCGAACTGATGGTATAGCTGATACCAGCCTGGTGGAATACCTTGGCATACCCCATTAAAGAGTCCACATGGGGTGCTGAGAAGAAGTCAGCCGAAGGGGCGATTAACAGAACATCGGCACCCTTTTGGTCCAAAGGCAGACGTACTTCATGGCCTGAGGTTTCCAGAATGTCATCTTCCAGGAAGTCCAAGGTACCCTTCAGGGCAGGTTTGGGAATACCTAGATTGTTACCCAGATCATGGACCTTAGCCACAATCTCTGTGGTGTATTTATGACCCACACCAATGCTGTCCATAAGCTCACGGGCTGCCATGGAAACCTCAGCGGTATCAATACCGTAAGGGCAGAAGACCGAGCAGCGACGGCACTGGGAGCACTGGTGGAAGTAGGTAAACCACTTATCCAGCATCTCTTCGTCAAAATCCGAAGCCTTCACCAGATCGGGGAACATCTTACCCCCAGGTGTGAAGTAGCGACGGTAGACTTCACGCATCAGTTCAGCACGCTGAACCGGCATGTTGTTAGGATCTTGAGTACCCAGGAAGTAGTGGCACTTATCGGTGCAGGATCCGCATTTTACGCAGATATCCATAAACACCTGTAAAGAGCGATACTTGGAGAGTAGATCCCCAAACTTCTCAATACCGGCTTCCTGCCAATTCTCCACCCGCCCACTGGGGAAATCCAGTGGCTCCATATGCTTGGCCTGGGCCGGAATCGGGTTGAGATGGTTCATCGTCCCAGCTTCAGGGGCCGGAGTTACAATGTCATCACCAATTACCGGTACTTGGATGTCATCAGCCACGTGAAGACTCCTTAGCTTAGCAAACCCGTGCAAACCACAAGGGTGCTTTCGTTCGTGTTACACCACCTCATAACAAGGTGGGCTCCATGTTCCCAAATCAACCCAAAATCAGTATTTGGACCAGGGGTTGACGTGCTTGGCTTCCCGCGGGTTATCGGCCTGGTTGCGGGTGGGACTAAAGAAGATACCCACCATATGCATCAGCTTGCTGAAGGGGAAGATAATCATCAGCCCCAACACCATCACAAAATGCAGTAAGAACACTACATCCGTGGGGGGGACAAAATTGTCTACATCAAACCACAACCAGCTCATCATGGCCGCTTTGATCTCTACCACATCTGGGTGCACCACAAAGGTCATCAGCAAACCGCTGACGCCAATGGCGAGAAGCAGCAGCAGGATGAGGAAATCGGCAGGTGAGGAGATGTGACGAAAACGGTCAACCATCAGACGGCGCAGGAACAGGAAGCCGAGACCGCCAACCATGGCGATGCCAGCAATGATACCTACAATCTGGAAGTGTGCAGCAACTTCAGGAATATCTTCCACGAAGTAGCGCAAATGACGCAGGGTCACAATGGCCAAAGCCACGTGGAACACATAACCACCCAACCAGGTCCACTTATCCCCTTTGAACAAGCTGTTGAAAAAGGCCACCTCTGTGAAGAGACGCCATACAACACCTTTTTTGGTCACTGGGGCTGGGGTGGTAGGGATATTAAGGGGGGCAGGTGTACGGGCATACTTGACGATACGCAAGAAAATACCGAGCACAAAAATCGTCAGGGCGGCATAGGCGAGGATCTGCAACATCCAGGTTTCCCCTCTGGCTGTTTACGGGTTTAAACCTTACCGGGGTTCTAACATACCCGGCGAAGTAACTCGCTGCAGGTGTCCGGATCGGTACCAAAGAACACCTTCAGACAGATCCCTGCACCGGGTAACCAGATAAGGTCCATTCTCATGAAGTACACAAAGAAAACCGGCTTTGGCCAAAGGTATACAGGGGCGAAAGCCGGTCTCTTTTTGCAACCACACCGAAGTGCGGTTTTTCGGCCCGGGGATACCCCCATTGGGGTATCCCCGGTAGATGCGTATTATACGCAGCCGGTAGGCTTGGGCAGGCCAGCGATCTTACAGGCTTGCTTAGCAGGACCACCGGGGTACAGATCGTACAAGTACTTGGTGTTGCCCTTGTCCTTACCCAGCTTCTTACCGATAGCTTTGGTCAGGATGCGGATCATGGGGGCAATCTTGTACTCTTCATAGTACTCACGCAGGAAGTGGACGACTTCCCAGTGGGACTCCGTCATGTCGATGCCTTCTTCCTTGGCCAGGTAGTTGGCAACGTCTTCGTTCCACTGCCCGAGGTCGACGAGGTATCCGTCTTCGTCAGTTTCGTAGGTGGTACCGTTGAGTTCAAAGCTGGACATATCTCGTTCTCCGTTATGGTGACACTCTATGTGTCATCGTTCAGGCAAACAACCACTACCGTGGCCGTACGCTTATCGCTCCGCGATGCAGCGTTTTCAATCAAACATTAGCATATCATGAATTCCTAACGCACGGAAGTCAACCCCCCGAATGGTCTAACAACCGGAGGAAAAACCCCTTCCTCATCAAGAGTTCACAAAAATCCGTGGGTTGCGGCGTTTTTTCATCATCAATTTTGACGAATGACGGGGATTGATTTTATCCATTTGTTGACAGAAATGCCAAGGATGACCAGAATTCACCCCAACTTTGGCAATGTGTTATCATTGCCAGCCGCCATATTTTTTATCCCTAAGGATAAAGAATATGGTTGCAACATCATGAAAATGTGGCTGTTCACCCTTAATGACGTAACAGCTACTGGGGTTTATTTTGCTCAGGAGGCTTTTTTTATGAAACCCAAGCATCACGTTTTTGTCTGCATGAACCGTCGTCCCGAAGGCCACCCCCGTGGCTCCTGTCAGGCCAGTGGCTCCCAGGGAACCTTCGAAGCTTTCAATGCTGAGTTGGAAAAGCGCGGCATGTTTGAGCAGGTATTTGTTACCGGCACCTTCTGCATGGGTCCCTGTGACCGTGGTCCCGTTGCTGTTGTTTACCCTGAAGGGGTTTGGTACGGCAATGTTAAGCCCGAAGATGTTGGTGAGATCTTTGACAAGCACTTTGTCGATGGCGGTGAGCCTGTTGAGCGTCTGCGCATTATGTAAGTGACGCAAAAATAGGTATGAAAAAAGGCGGTATCTGCATATGCAGGTACCGCCTTTTTTTTACAGCCCAAATGGTAAAGGCAGGGAACAATCTAACCTTTTTACAGCACCTCTCCCCTTCCCAAAAAACAATCTGGGGCTTTAACGCTAACGCTTATCCTGGCGGATAGAGGTTCTCCAACAGACGGCGGTAAACCTCCGTCAATGTCTCCAGATCGGCAACCGGTACCTTTTCATCCACCTTATGCATAGAATTCCCCACCAGACCAAACTCAATGGTTTGATCACAGTGGTGGGAAATAAACCGTGCATCCGAGGTCCCACCACCGGTTGAAAGCTCCGGGGTCATACCTGTGGTCTGGGCTACGGTCTGTTTAACCGCATCCACCAACGGGCCCCCCTCTGTGATAAAAGGCAGGCCAGAGGTTACCATCTCCAGATCATAGGAGACACCACAGCGGTCCAGCTCCTGACGAATACGGGCCTCCAGGCTTTCTGGGGTATGCTGGGCACTAAAACGGATGTTAAAACCTGCCGTTAGCTCTCCTGGTACCACATTGGTGGCCGTGCCACCTGACTGTAGTGCGGTAAACTGCAAACTGGTGGGCTGGAAGAAGTCATCCCCTTCATCAAACACAAGGGTGCTGATAGCCGCCAGAGCTGGCGCCCCACGATGAATGGGGTTATCCACCAGATGGGGATAGGCCACATGGCCCTGTACCCCATGGATGCTTAAACATCCATTGACCGAACCACGTCGGCCATTTTTGATGCAATCCCCCAGTTTACCCGCGCTGGTGGGCTCCCCCACCAGACAGTAGTCCATCTTCTCCTGCTGCTCATCCATCCACTGCAGAACTTTGATGGTCCCATCAACCGCATCCCCTTCCTCATCACCCGTGATCAGAAAGCTCAGGCTGTCATGCTGGGCAAAATCAGGGCGGGCTGTCAGAAAACGGGCTGTGGCGGCAATCATACAGGCCAGACCCCCTTTCATATCCACCGCACCACGGCCGGTGATAAAGCCCTCATCATCCACCGCAGCCTCAAAAGGACCACTGGTCCAGCGGCTCTCATCCCCTGGTCCCACCACATCGGTATGACCAGCAAAGGCAAAGTTACGGCCCTTGGTACCCAGACGGGCATAGAAGTTCTCGACATGGCCAAAACGTAGGCGATGTACCGTAAACCCCAGATCTTCCAGATGACGGATGAGTAGATCCTGGCAACCATGATCCATCGGTGTCACCGACGGGGCCTGAATCAAGGCCCGCGCCAGTGTCACTGGATCCACCATTTCGGGGGAATGAAGCGTCATTAGAACTCCCGCAGCAGCTCGTTGATACCGGTCTTGGAACGGGTTTGAGCATCCACAGTTTTCACAATAACCGCACAGTACAGGTTAGGGCCGGGCTCACCATTGGGCAGAGGCTTACCGGGCATGGTGCCGGAAACAACCACAGAGTAAGGGGGGACATAGCCCATGTGGATCTCACCCGTTGCACGATTGACAACCTTGGTGGATTTACCCAAATAGACACCCATGGAGAGTACTGAACCCTCACCAACGATCACACCCTCTGCCACTTCAGCACGGGCACCGATGAAGCAGTTATCTTCAATAATAACTGGGTTGGCCTGAAGAGGCTCCAACACACCACCAATACCAGCACCACCGGAGATATGAACGTTTTTACCAATCTGAGCACAAGAGCCAACGGTGGCCCAGGTATCAACCATGGTGCCGGAGTCCACATAGGCGCCGATGTTACAGTAGGAGGGCATCAGCACCACACCCGGTGCAATGTAGACCCCTTTACGGGCTGTTGCAGGGGGAACAGCACGGAAACCTGCTTCTTTAAATTTGGCTTCATCCCAACCCGCAAACTTCAGAGGCACCTTGTCAAAATAGGTGGCGCCATCATCACCCATGATCTGGTTATCATGCAGTTTGAAGTAAAGCAGAACCGCTTTTTTGGCCCACTGGTTGACCACCCAGCCATGCTCAGCTTCAGGATGGTCAGGATTTTTTTCCGCCACACGCAGTTTACCGCTGTCAATGGCTTCGATGGTCTCCAACACCGCATTGCGGACTTCGCCAGCTGTGCTGCTGTTGATGCCGTCGCGCTCGTCCCAGGCCTTTTCGATGATGGCTTGCAGATCGGACATAAGGGGATTCTCCGTAGGTTGTGCTTATGTTTCATCGTGAAAGGCGGCTAGGCCGCATCTTTCAACTCTTGAAAAAGTTTATGAAAAGAGTCTGGAGTCACACATGTTCTAAATGGCTCCAGGGTTTTACGTTTTATCTCACCCTACGCAAACGTAACGTGAACCTTTTGGGCTCCACCAACGCGGGATGCTTTGAATGACGGTTTAGGCTCTTCCACCACCCTCACACATCGGTGCCTATTACTTCAGCTCCTGGGCACACTGGGCGATACGTTGCATGGCCATACGGTTCTGCTCAGGTGTGGCCACCAGGGCAATACGAATATAGGGGTCAGCCGGGTTACCTTGTGCACCATGCCGACCCAAATAACCACCGGGCAGTACCACCACATTAAATTTTTCATAAAGAACACGGGCAAAGTTTTCGCCACCTGTCGGCACCTTGAGCCAGAGATAAAAGCTGGCTTCAGGGCGGGTAACATCCAGGACCGGGGAGAGGATCTCAATGGATGTTTCTAACTTGGCCCGGTACTGTTTGCGGTTCTCCTCAACATGGCTCTCATCATCCCAGGCTGCCACAGCCGCCTTTTGAATGAATGGGGGCATGGCGTTACCGGTATAGGTCCGTAGTTTGAAATAACGGTCCAGCAACTGTGCATCACCCGCCACAAAACCACTTCGCGCCCCTGGCATGTTCGATCGCTTGGAGAGGGAGTGGAAAACCAGACAGCGCTTATAGTCATCCCGACCCATCTCGGCACAAGCCTGTAGTAAGCCAGGAGGTGGTGCGTCATACCAAATTTCTGAATAGCACTCATCAGAACAGATAACAAAATCATGCTTGTCCGCCAGACGAATCAGCTCTTGCAGCTCTTCTAGCGGATGAACCGCCCCGGTGGGGTTGGATGGCGAACAGAGATAGACCATCTGGGTTCGATCCAGCAGATCTGTATCCAATGCGGTAAAAGGAGGACGCAAACCGGTCTGTTCGGTGGCATCGATATGGATGGGGTCAACCCCCGCCATAAAGCTGGCCCCTTCATAAATCTGATAGAAAGGATTAGGGGTTAGAACCACCCCACCCTTCTGCCGATCCACCATAGCCAGAGCGACAGAGAAGATCGCCTCACGGGTACCACTGGCACTAAGCACATGTCGATCTGGGTCCACACTACCTGGCTTGAGCTCAAAACGACGGGTCAACCACCCTGCGATGCTCTCCCGCAGCGCCTTCTCCCCACGGGTGGTGGGATATTTGGCCATATCCCCATCCTCTAGCGCCTCAATCATGCGCTGGGTCACAAAGGCTGGGGTTGGATGCTTGGGCTCACCAATGGAAATATTCAGAGGAGCCAGATCTGGATTAGGGGTTACCCCCTCAAACAGCTGCGCCAATTTTTCGAAAGGATAGGGGTTGAGACGGTCCATTTCAGGATTCATGAGAGCGACTCCTCCCAGCTGGCGGGATTGATGGGATCCAAAATAGGATCATACTGCCCCCCCACTTTTTGGGTCGAGGGCTGGACATTACGGTTAAGCCAGCGGACCAGATCCATCCAGATATTACGGATCTCACGCTTACTGGGCATAATACCGGCATATTTGAGTTCGATGGTAATGATGGGAATTTTTTTATACATCCCAGCATACCGCCCCAGAGAGCCCGGATAGGTACCCAAAGGAGAAAGATACAGCGACCCTAACTTTTTTGGGGGGTCCTGAGGGGGGCCATCAAAATCCAACAACCCATAAGGGGCATGGATGGAGACAATGACATCGGGTTGAAAAGCCTCAATCTCCTGGGCTATCCAGCGGGACTCTGGCTCACTAAGTGGATTGGGACCTGGATACCGGCGGGGATCTTTAAAAGTACGATTTTCCCAGTAGTCGGTGGCTTCTGCTTCCCAACCTGGTGTACCAAAGTTGCGGTTCAGGTCCACCCCTCGGGCATTCATACGAACCGATTTTTTCTGTAAAAGACCATCCGGGTTGGTTAAAGGCACCACATGCCAATGGAACAGGCCAGAGTGATGCTTATTCAGTTTTTCCAACCAACGGAAGGAGATACTGACAGAAGAGTACTCATCCCCATGGATACCACCCAGGACCAGAATACGCCCCTTAGGCTTGCGCCGTTTAAGCGGGGGATACTCCTTCATCAAAATAGGAATACCATTAACCGAGTAAGCCCCTGTCAGGCGCAAATTTTGCTTAATACAATCTTGTATAGAGACACTGCCCAACTTGGTACCAATGCGCTGGCAAGTCTCTTGCGCCGTCAGTTTCTGACCCGCTTCGATGGCATAAGACCCATCATCAGCACGCAGAGGCTGGGGGAGTAATAGAAGGACGAAGGCCCATATGGCCCACGATGGTTTTACATGGATCATCACTGTTTATCCGATAGCATGAGCACCACCTTAGGGAACGGAAAACGGTATCCGCAATCAGAGTAATGGCGGCATCATGTTTCAAAGGTGCATCGGGGAGTTTTACCAACCCCAGCTCCTAGCGTCAAACTGGAAAGACCTTTTTTTATCATCAGAGCCCTTTTCCTGGTTAAAAGGGAACGAACTGGTGCTTGTTTCCTTACCGGGTTATAGGGTATAAATTCAGGCTGAATCGTTTCTACTGATTAAGTGGGGTCTCTATTCCGAACTATAAATAGAGATGATTGATTCGCTTTAAATGGAATGTAGGTAATTGGGGCATGATGCAACGACGTCACTTTTTACAAGCTTTGGCTGTAGGCATGATGGGTGGAGCCAATTTGGTCTCCAGTGAAGCCCATGCGGCGCGTAAAGCCGTACCCATGCCCCGTAAGACCCATGCCTATCTACGCGATTCTATGGATGAAGCTGAAATTAAGGAAGCGGTACGCCGTATCCGAAATTTCAACCGATCCCACCAAGACGATATCTATCTCTCCCCCCAACAGTTTGCTCTGCTCAAGCGTGTTAACTACCGTTTTTCCCGTCTGGAACATCTGGTAGGTCATGCCAACTTCCATCTGCTAGGGTTTGATGAGGCGATCAATACCGCCAAAAACTACAGCAAGGTTGGACGCTTCAGCAAAAAAGAGTTGGATTTTCTTGAAGACCTTTTTTTCCGGGATGCAGGCGCCTACGGTTTTAATGGCTACAAGCCCTTTACCCGCTTAACCGAAGAGATTCCCAAGCGGGAAGTGAGCAAATTACCCTACACCGGTAACTATCTTTACCGTGGCACCCCCGTACGTACCTACGAGAAAATTCGTCGGGATGTGGGGGATAAAGTCATTTTGACCTCCGGCGTACGCAGTGTAATCAAGCAATTCCGCTTGTTCCTTAATAAAGCGGAAGAGAGCCAGGGTAACCTCTCCATGGCCTCTCGCTCTTTGGCCCCCCCTGGATACTCCTTCCATGGTATTGGTGATTTTGATGTCGGCCAGGTTGGTTATGGCTACCACAACTTTACCGAACGCTTTGCCACGACCGAGGTCTTTAAAAAACTTCGGGACCTGGGTTATAGCAACCTACGCTATCCCCGCGATAACCTACTGGGGGTACGTTTTGAACCCTGGCACATCAAGGTTCTCTCCGTCTGAATACGCACACTGATGCTCAAAGTGTGGATGCCCAAATTGGTCTTGGAGCCAACTTGGGCGCTGCCCTAAACAGTTGTCAGCAGGCGCTCTCTGTGTTGGACCATCACGCCAAAATCTCTGTAACAGCGGTCTCCCGTTGGTATCAAACCGAACCGTTGGGGCCAGACCAGCCCTGGTATGTTAACGGTGCGGCTACCTTGCAGACCACCTTATCCCCGCTGGACCTACTGGATCAATTAATGGTCGTGGAGCAGCAATTTGGCCGGGACCGTAGTCAGGAAATCCGTTGGGGGGCCCGCCCCTTGGATCTGGATCTGCTCTTCTATGGTCACCACTGTATGACACACCCCAAATTAACGCTGCCCCACCCTCATTTGCATCAACGCCGCTTTGTCCTACAGCCTTTATGGGATATCGTACCTAAAAAGCCTCACCCTCTTCTGGGCAAAACCGTTGACACCCTCCTGAGTGGAGTTGAAGATAGAGGTACCGTGGTATTGCTTGAGGGAGAGCATCTTCGGTGATACAACTTCTGACCTCTTTTTAATTTTTCCCCGGACGGATTGTTATGAAAAGCCGCGTGCGGGTACCCGATCTGGTACGCATGAAACAGCAAGGGCAGCCCATTGTTGCTCTAACCGCCTACGACTACACCTTCGCCCGTCTTGTGGATGGGGCTGATGTAGATCTGATTTTAGTAGGGGACTCCTTAGGTATGGTGGTGCAGGGTCATGAAACCACCCTGCCGGTTACCCTAGAAGAGATGATCTACCACACCCGTGCCGTGGTACGGGGGAGTGACCGAGCTCTGGTGGTCCTGGATATGCCTTTTGGTTCTACCCAAAATGGTCCAGAGCGCACCTTTGAACACGCAGCCCGAGCGATGAAGGAGAGCGGGGCTGCAGCCATTAAGCTGGAGGGGGGTCAGGCTATGGCAGAGACCATTGCCTACCTGACTGAACGGGCCATTCCTGTTATTGGCCATCTGGGTCTGACCCCACAGTCGGTACACGCTTTTGGCGGCTTTAAAATACAAGGCCGTAATGAAGAAGCGGCTGACCGAATTGTGAATGATGCCCTGGCCCTGCAACAGGCCGGTGCAGGGGCCATTATTCTGGAAGGTATTCCCACACCTTTGGCCAACCGTGTCAGTGAACAGCTTGCCATCCCCACCATTGGTATTGGTGCCGGTAATGGGTGTGATGGGCAGGTGCTTGTGCTCTATGACATGCTGGGCCTTTATGGCGATGTCTCCCCTAAATTTGTTAAACGCTATGTCGATGGGGTTCAGCTCCTGGGTGATGCCATTGAGAGCTATGCCCAAGAGGTACGTACACGCCAGTTTCCCTCTGCGGAACACAGCTTTAAGAAGTAGGGTTTTGATCGCGCATGGAAATTCTAGAAGATCGCCCAGCCTTGGCCACATGGCGTCGCCAGCAGGGTCATAAAAAAATCGGTTTTGTGCCCACCATGGGTTGCCTGCATGAAGGTCACTTAACCCTGGTTCGGGAAGCACGTAAAAGCTGTGACTCCGTGGTGGTTTCCATCTTTGTAAACCCCACCCAGTTTGGTCCTAATGAGGACTTTGAACGCTACCCTCGTACTTTTGATGCCGATGTCGCACAGCTAAAAGCTGAAGGGTGTGATGCCCTCTTCTACCCCTCCGTCGAGGCTATGTACCCTGCGGACAACCCAGATCTGACCCGTGTGAGCCTACCCGCTCTGGCTGAAATGTTGTGTGGTGCTATCCGTCCTGGCCATTTTGATGGGGTGGCCACCGTGGTGACCATTCTGTTGAATCTGGTACGCCCAACCCAAGCTTTTTTTGGGCTTAAAGATTATCAGCAGTTTACGGTCTTGCGCTGCATGGTTCAGGATCTGGCTATGCCCTGGGAGGTTGTAGGTGTTCCCACCGTACGGGAGCAAGATGGCTTGGCCATGTCCAGCCGTAACCGCTACCTAGACACCACAGCAAGAACCCAGTCCACCGCCCTAAGCCAAGGCCTAAACTGTGCCTACGATGCCTACCATCAAGGTGAGCGCAAGGGGGACAAGTTAGAAGATATGGTACGCCAAACCTTGCAGCAGGCAGGAATTACGCGTATCGACTATGTAGCCGTACGGGATGCCCAAACCTTGCAACCATGGCAAGGTCATGGGGCCCCTGTGGTACTGATTGCCGCCCATGTTGGGGCTGCACGTTTAATTGATAATCTGGTTTTGGATGCCAATCGCATCCCATGTGACACTAAAGGATGAGGTTCACATCATGAATCGCAGAGTACGCTATGACAGCCTGGGTGGTGGACGCAGCAGCAAACGACGTTGGCCAAAGATGCTTCTTCTGCTGATTCTACTCTTAGGTGTTATCACCGTGGGCTTGCAAAGCTGCAATAGTGAGCGGGTAGAGCCAACGGAACACTATGAGCCATTGGTCATTCCGGGGAAAAAGTGATGAAACAGCGACACAGGGTTGGCGATAGATGTTCAAAATCAACAGCCCTTGTCATGCTGCTTACTACATCCCTGTTTTGGGGTCAGGCCCAAGCCCAAGAGGCTATTCCCCAGGGTAGTGCGATTGCACCACCCGATACCATTGAATCCTCTTCCCTAACCGGTTTTGATTCCTTTGGCCGCCCTTTTCCCCTCACGCCTAACGGGGTCCGTCGTGTGTTGGACCAAGGGCACCACAAACTGGCATTGATCCTGGCTGAACAAGCCCTGAATCGTGGCAGTGGAGCCCCGGTCACAGCCCTGAGCTGGCGGGAGCTCATCGCCCGAGCCCAGATGGCACTTAACCGCCCCAGTGAAGCCCTGGAGATGCTGGAAAGCCTGCCGGTTGGCATGATTGATCAATCTTCTGATTTGGTCTTAATGATGGCCCAAGCCCAACTTGCTGAGGGTCAATTTCAACAAGCCAGAGGCCGTTTTTCCCACTTTTTGGTCGAAAACCCCAAACATCCCAAAGCCTATATTGCCCAACGGGGTATCGGTATTTGTGAGTTAAAGTTGGGCTCGCTTGATCGAGCCCGTCTACAGCTGGGGCTATACAAAGAACGCAAAGATCGCCCATCACCAGATGCTGAGTGGCTGGTGGCCATGGCGGAACTCTCCTTGGCGCAGGGGGAGCTTACCCAAGGGCGCAACTGGCTTAAACAGCTGCCCAAAGCTGCGCGTAAAACCCGTGAAGCCCGGCATATTTTCTACCGTATGGTACGTATGCAGGTTGAACAGGCTGCCAAAAAAGCGGTTACCCCCAAGCTACTGATTGATCTAGAAACAGCCCTGGCCCATAACCCAGGTGTGGCCGAAGGGCAAGAGATCCGCATCCTCCACGCCAAGCTGTTCCATCAGTGGGCAACAACCCCACTTACACCCACCAAAAAAGTAACCGCAGCGGTTAAAAATTTGATGGAGCGCCGCTGTTTACTGCGTGAAACCGTCATGTCCAACCATGGTTTGGAACAGGCTTTTTACCTGCAACAACTGCTTAAAAAAGAGCTTGAAAATCCTATTGGATTAACCGCACCTGGTGGCCTATTAACCCCGGATGGTTTGGCGTTAGATGGTTTGACCGAACCGGTCCGTGCGGCTTTTGCAGAGGCCTGGATGCGGCAAGAGCAGGTGGACAAAGCGGTGGCACTGCTGGGTAAGGAGCGTGGCCCTGATAGTGATCTGGTACGGTTACGACTGATGGCACTGGGTGCCGCTGTGGAAGATCTTCCTCTAGAGCGGGTATTGGAGCGGCTCACCCCATCAGCAGCCAACGGTGAACCCAACCTACTGCCCAGAGATCTGATCGAACCTTTGGCCGAAGCTTTTCTCTATTTTACCCGTGGTGGCCGGGAACATGAGGCAGGGCTTCTCCAGGCTCAACTGGAAACCCGTGCAGATCACGCAACCGTGGTACGGCTTCTGGATTATCAAAAGGGGTTGATGTTTGAATCCCTAGGCGATCTGGAAGAGGCGTTGCTCCACTATGTTAAACTGGCCTTTTCCAAAAGCCAAACATCCGCCAGCGATGACCGACTGCTACCAGAATCCCCCAAAGAGGCTGCTGCCCGTCTATTGGATCAGCTCGGTCAGGTCAAAGAGTCCGCCCTACTGCTGGGAAACCAAAAAGGTGAGACAAACAATCCCTAAAGGATGGGTCACTTTCCCCCCCTCTAAAAAAACCAATGGGGATTAAACGAATGTTTAATCCCCATGGCAGATACCACACAACTCCTGTTACCAGCTTACAGCAAGGTCTTAACGGCCTCTTCAATGGCATCCCACCCCTTATGCAATTGATCATCACTAATGCAGTAGGGGGGGAGTATGTAAACGGTATTACCCAATGGCCTAAGCAGAAGACCTTTCTTGGCAAAAAAGGCCTTTAACTGAGGACCAATCGCCGCTTCATAGCCACTATCCTCAACCACCAGATCAATGGCACCAATAGAGCCACAAAGTCGAGGACGAACCACCTTTTTATGCTTGTTAAAAACCGCTAAGCGCTGTTCATGAATGGCGGAAATTTTTTCAATTCGATCCAAGGTCTGCTCTTGCTCAAAAACTTGAAAAGAGGCCAAAGCCGCCGCACAACCCAATGGATTGGCCGTAAAAGAGTGGCCATGAGCCAAAGCTTTATCAAACCCCTCCCCCATAAAAGCCTGATAGATAGGCTCCCGTGCAACCGTTACAGACATGGCCATAAAACCGGATGTTAACCCTTTGGAAAGGCATATAATATCCGGCTGATCACCACATTGTTGAAAGGCAAACAGAGATCCTGTTCGACCAAAACCTGTCATCACTTCATCAAAGATCACCAACACCCCAGCAGCTCGACAGCGGGCCATCAATTGCTGAATAAAAGTAGGCCGGGCCATCCGCATACCTGCAGCACCCTGTACCAAAGGCTCCATAAGTAATGCAGCACACTGGTCACCATGCTGGTTGAGATAATCATCCAACTGACTCAGTACAATGGCCTCTCGGGCTTCTGGGCTGGGATCACCGATCCAGGTGCTGGGATAATCCAACAGATCCACCTGAAACATCATGTTAGAAAAGGCATCAAAAAAACCAGATCCCTGCCCCATGGACATGGCGCCAACCGTATCCCCGTGGTAGCCACCCCTAAAAGCTATGAATCGATGACGGGGTGTTCCTTGATTGATGTGGTACTGGGTGGCCATTTTTAAAGCCACTTCCACAGCCGTGGAGCCATCATCCGAGAAAAAAACCCGATCCAGATCACCCCCCAATTTGTCCGATAACGCCTTGGCCAAATTAACAGCCGGTGCATGGGTAAAACCGGCAAAGATCACTTGTTCCAGTGTTTTAGCCTGATCCGCAATGGCCTGAGCCACCACTGGATGACTATGACCATGGGTCGTCACCCACCAGGAGGAAATCAGATCAATCCATTGCTGCCCCTCTGTCGTTGTCAGGGTCGCCCCGGAAGCAGAAGCAATAGGGATCGGATCAGGAGCCGTTTGAGCCTGGGTAAAAGGGTGCCAACAGTGGCGTTTGTCCAGGTCGATAAGATCTGTCATGGCTTAAACTATTCACAAAGGTGGGATGAAATATCTGATGGAAAGCCGCCGTTAATGCCACTTCTAGGCTTTTATGCTGTTAAGCACCGTTTGGAGATTACAGCCACGCCACAGATGCCAATGTTTCAGGTGTTAAGGGTTGCAAAACGGGAATATGGGCCAGAATAGGCACTTCACCGTAGTGCTTTAGGGCCTTAAAATTGGAGGGATGCTCTGCGCCACAGGCAATCAACCCCATAACACGCAACCCCCGAGCTTTGAGTGCCTGTAATGTCAGTAATGTATGGTTGATGGTACCCAACCCTGTACGGGTTACCACCACCACAGGTAACGCCAGTTTGACCATAAGATCCAATACAGTGTACTGATCATTGATCGGTACCAAGACACCACCTGCCCCTTCCACCACCAAAGGGGCTGTGGTTTGGGGCCGTTGAAAATCCTCTAGCTGGATAGAAACCCCCTCTAGGGCTGCCGAAGCGTGGGGAGACATCGGTGCTTGCAAACGAAAGCGTTCAGGGTGTACACGGCTTGCAGACAGGCCAGCCAGGTGGGAGACCACATCGGTATCGGTAGCCCCTTCTAAACCTGATTGAATGGGCTTCCAATAATCAGCCTGCCACTGTTGTAATAACCAAGCACTGGCAACACTTTTACCCACATCGGTATCGGTACCAGTTACAAACACCCCAGGCATAGGAACACGATCAATCACTGTAATTTATCCCGGTACTGTTCAGCCTGATTTTCCAAACTCTGCATCCGCTTTTCAGAAACACCAAACTGTTTTCCAACACTTTGCAGAGCCTTACGTTCCATATCCGAAGGTTGGTAACTGCCATCAACCCCAGCCGATTCAGCCAACCCCATCAGCTCTCTTTTTTTATCTTCCAAATAGGCCCGGTCCATGCCTTTAAGTGCATCACGTACGCCACCATCCCGTAGGGCATCCAACAGTTCCGGGTTTTCATCCATCGCTTCACCAACGATACCCAAGGCCTCTTTACCAGCCTGAATTTTCTGCTTTAAACTACCCAGCAGACCACCCTCTTCATGGGATTCATCCCCTAAGACAATCTCAGGTCCCATAGAAAAATTCTCATCCCGAAAGACCAGTTCACGCTCAACCCCTTCCTGGTCCATATCTAGCTCCCACCCCAGATATTCCAGTAGAGGGTCCCAGCGCTCAGGCCTAAGAAAGTAGTCACTGGGAAGATCCTGAAGCGTCTGCTTTTTTTGTAGATAGGACTCTACAAAAGGCTCCCAATTCTTCTGTTTGGGTCGGGAATCGGAACAACCTGCCAATAGCACCAGGCAAAGACAAGCTGCTCCCATACGGAAAGTGGTGGATAACATGGTCTGGCTCCTGCCTAGAAGAGGTCTTAATCCTCTTCAATCTTCTCCACAAAAAAACCGGCATCTTCGACCAGTTTAACGGTCTTATCCGCCACATGACCAGATGTATTCAGATAACCTTCCGCAAATAGGGAGTTGGCTGGGTAGAGAGCCATCGACTCCAACCCCCGCAAATTGCTCTCCCGTCCACCAGCAGCACGTACCTCAGCATCAGGGTTGAAAAAACGGAACAGCGCCAATGCACGCAAACCATACTCTGGGGTTAACTGGTTGACTTCACCCAGTTGGGACCCCTCCACATGCACATAAAAATTGACCGGAATAGAGCGGGCATTCAACCCCCTTAGAGTGGAGGCAACCTCAATAATTTCCTCAGGCTTTTCACCCATACCGATAATAATACCACTGCACACCTCCAACCCAGCACTACGGGCCTGCTTCAGGGTATCTAGTCGATCCCCATAGCTGTGGGTTGTGCAGATAGAGCCGTAGTGACCATCGGCTGTATTGAGGTTGTGGTTGTAGCGGTCCAGGCCTGCCTCTTTCAGTTCACGGGCTTTATCTGCATCCAAGAACCCTGCGGAGAGACACACCTCCACTGGCCAACGAGATTTGATCTCCTTGATCAGCTTGGACATATGATCAATACGATCCGCATGGGGGTTACGCCCAGAGGAGACCATGCAGTAACGGTAGGCACCTGACTCATACGCCTTACGGGCGCCATCAAGAATCTCTTCATCACTCTTGATGGCGTATTTCTGAATAGGGGCTTTACTGTTTTTCGCTTGAACGCAGTAATTACAATCCTCAGAGCAGTAACCATTTTGCACATTATTGAGGATATGGATGCGTACCCCGCGCCCAAAATGATGAAAACGCACCCTAAAAGCAGCCTGCATCAGAGGCAACAGTTCCACACTGGGATCAGTTAAAATACGCCGTGCACTCTGTTGATCAGGTACCTGACCTGCCAAAGCAGCTGTGGCGATGGTATCGAGCCATTCACTACCGCTCATACCCGGCTCTACGCCCCGATTTTCCAAATTAGTGGATGGGTCGGTCGTCGAGACTGCGTGTGTAGAATCCGTAGAGTACATGATAGGTCACCGTAAATCCGTGTTGTCCACCCTGGGTTGCCTGCAGCATACGGCGCATCAGTGCCGCCGATACCGGACGATGATGCCCAGAGGGTTGATGCGCACCAACTTCTCGTAAAGCGCGTAAAAAGCCATGACCGGAGGCGTGGGCCACCGGAATATGATCCTCTTCTACATCCCCTTCCCCGCCTGTGGGCCACATGGCCTGTAACTGATCGGCATCGGGATAGTCAGGACGTCCAAAGGGGGCCCCATACTGGGCACATACCCCCTGCCACTCTCTGAAGGTTTCATCCCCCAGGGTAGCAAAAGCCAGCAGACCATTGGTCTTAAGCAGTGAAGTTAAGCTCTGTAAAGATCCAGGTAGATCCTGAAACCACTGCATGGCCAGACTTGAAACAACCAAGTCAAAAGGGCCACTAATCGAGCAGTGTTCTCCATCCATCACCATAAAACGGCGTTTACCTGGTAGATCTGATAGATGGGACTGACAGCGCTGAACCATCTGTGGTGCAATATCGGTAAAGATAAACTCTGCCTCTGGCCATTGACGGGCCAAGTGCCGACTTAAAAAACCGGTACCACAACCAATTTCCAGAATACGTGGATTATCAGGTAGGGGAAAATCCCCCAAACGGTCGGCCAACTCATCGGCTACATGTTGCTGTACCAACGCTTTACGATGGTAGTTTAGCGCTCGACCAAAATTTTTACCCACACGTCCATTGCGGTTGCCTTCCCCTCTGGGCAGGTTCATAACCACGACTCCAAACTGGTATTAATTGCTGCGGCCATCTGTTGGCCATGGGTCAAAGGTAGAAGATGGCTGGCCCCTTCTACCCACTGTAGCTGCTGGGGTGTAAACATCGCTTCACTCATCATAGGAGTCACAATGGCATCTTCCCGGCTGGCAATCGCCTTAAACGGTCGATCCCATTGAGCCAGTAGATCACGTCCATCCCAACGACTGATCGCCTCCAACCCCCAATCCAATTGAGGGGGGTGGGGAATGGCCATAGAGGGTAGATCCATAGGTGGCATACCGCTACGGCTACCAAAATCCTTTAAGACCTGAGCCGCATCCACCGGCAACTGTTTGCGCATACGCCCAATCACCCGTATACCAACCCCATGAGGAAAATCACGCCCCTGATGAAAACGACTAAAACCATTAATAAAAATCAAACCCTTACACTGGTTTCCTACTTTGGCAATGGCTTCCATTTCCGGGGTTTCTGCTTCCCCCATTAAACTCTTCAACAACCACAAAGAGCCCATGGAGTGACCAACACCAATCCACGCCCCTTCAGGCTGGGTTATACTGGCTTGACCTTGGGGATGAAAAAATCCCATATCTGCCTTAAGCGTGGGGTAACCCCCAAAATGGTGCAGCATAGGCCGCCATACACCACGACCCAAACCCCAACCATGCATCATCCATAAGGTCATCAATCCATATCCTGTAAACAGGCTGGTACCAACTGGGCCAACTGTTGCCAATCGGCATCCGTATGGGCCGCACTCAACGACAACCGTAAGCGACTGGTCCCTTCCGGAACCGTCGGTGGTCGGATGGCAATACCCAACATGCCAGCTTGGCGTAAACGCTCACTTAAGGCCAATGTCTTGCGTTCATCCCCCACAATAACCGGAATAATTGGGGTTGAACTGTTCCCGGTATCTAAACCCGCTTGATGAAAAGCGGCCCGCACCTGCTCGGCCCCGGATAAAACCCGCTGACGGACAGATTCCATCTGCGGTAATAACTCCAATGCGGCATCCATGGCACCCAGTACAGCCGGAGGCAGAGCGGTACTATAGATGAAACCACTCACCCGGTTAACCAAATAATCCCGCAATTCACGGCGACAGGTCACATAAGCCCCAAATCCCCCCAGCGCTTTACTAAAGGTACCCATGACCAGATCAACTTCACCTGGATAGGCCGCTGACAAACCAAAGCCATCGGGACCCAAAACACCCGTCGCATGGGCCTCGTCCAGATAAAGAAAAGCACCATAGCGATGCTTCAGCGCCACAAGTTTACCCACATCAATACGATCACCATCCATACTAAAAACGGTTTCGGATAGGATGAAGCGGGGCCCTTTGTGCTCAGCATTTTTTTTAAGTAGGGATTCCAGATGATCCAAATCCCCATGTCGATAACGTATCTGCTTAACCCCGGCTGACTGCATGCCGTGGTGCATGGAAGCGTGGTTTAGTCGGTCTGAAAAGACCAAAGGTTCGGCACCCAGTACCTTTTTATCCAACAGTGCAGGAATCAGCGAACTGTTGGTCTGATAACCTGCATTCAGGACCAAAGCAGCTTCAGACCCCTTACCTGCAACCAAACGAGCTTCAATCCGCTCAAAAGGCTCCAGATCACCACACACCAGACGGGAAGCCTGGGCACCTGTCCCCCACTTCTCTGTCCATGCCATGGCCCGCTGCTTAAGTAGGGGATGATCCGCCAAACCTGCATAGTTATTGGCTGAAAAATTAACCAACTCCACCCCATGACGCAGAATACGACCATGGGCCAACGGCTGCACCGTATGCAGCTGGCGTAGTTGACCAACCTCTGTTCTGGATTGACAGAAGTGACGGTATGCAAGGTGAGGATCAGACATGGCCCACAGCTTAGTAAACTTAAAAGCCAAAGGAAAGGTTTACTTAATCCATACTACCCATCAATGAACCCCCATAAAATGATTTAAAAACGCATTTTATACCAGCAAACAAAGCTATGATGGGCCTTATTCTTATTGCGCAGCCGCATGGGGTTATCTTCAGCCATATTCAGGGTAGATAGACAACGGAGCTCTCCGCCACTTGGTGAGGGTTGATCATCCACCTGAGCTTCAAGAGTAGCAAACAGTCGGGGGGATACCTGTTCCAGGCGCATAACATTGCCCAACAAACCCACACCCACCTCAGGTGAAGGAACGGTAATCGCCTCAAAAGCGATATGCAATTGGTGGGGGTTACCTTGATCATCAAAATAGTGGTAACGGTTAACTGGTTGCCCCTGCTGGGTAACAGGTATGGGCACACCTGCCTGGGAAAACAGTTCGGCAAAAGAGGCACTCAACGGCAGGTTCGTTAGCCCACTGCGTTGGTTTTTTTGATCTCCCGGTACGATCCCCATACGTTCGTAGTAGTGGTTATAAGCTTTGGCCCATCCCCCAATATAAAGCTGAGCGATGCGCTTATTCTCGGCATTCCGTTGCAGATCTATCCCCACCATGACGATGCCCAACAAACCACCAATAATGACCAGACCAATGAGCATCTCAACCAAAGAGATACCCTGACTCTCTGCTTTTTGGTGACTGGATTGGTGCTGTGCCATGGTTGCACCCCTTAATCCTTGTGTTACTTAGCCTCAGTATATCACGTTTATCAAGACCCCAAGCATGTGTGGAAAACCCTACGGTTCATACCTGTTTATTTATCGATTTCTTGCATAAAAGTGAATGACATCTTCTATTTGTTCATCACTTAACTCTTTCATAAAGCTACGCATTTTTTTAGGCTGTGGAGGAGTACGGCCTTCCTTACGGAACTGTGCCATGCGTAGACGTAGATAGTCCATACGCTGACCCGCCAGACGGGGGTTGTCATCATACTGCACTTTCCCCCCCTCACGATGACACCGTTCACAGCCACCAATGAGCTCTTTACCCCGATCAGCGCGTTTATTATCCACCGCTTGCCAGGGACTGACCCAAGGTTGCTGAGAGTAGTGGGCGCCATACATCATGTGAAGTTGTTGAGGAATCTCTTTATGTACAGCCACTTCTGTGGGCCGTTTACCCATGGCGTAATCTTGTAATACCCCCATGATATACATCACATTCTGACTACCAATCAGGGGGGTGGTATCTACATTAACAGGCTGGCCATTATCCTTATGGCAAGCCCGGCAGGGATCCAACAACTGCATGGCCATGGCCTGTGAGCTCAAGGTCAGGGAGAATAAAACAATAAACAGACGTAACATAAACTGGTTTACTCCATCAGACTTAACAGGGAGATCAAATCCCTTAGTTTTTATTCCACACAGACCCACCAGACTCTTTGTCCAGCAGTGTCAAAAAGGCTTCATGAGCTTGCATACTTTCATCACTGACCTTCCAGTCACGTGCTGCCATGAGTAACCCTTCCTTTGAACTGGCCTCTTCCGCAACCTGTTGTGCGGCAGCCTCCTCCTCAGAACGCTCTTCCCCAGCCATTTCCAGACTGAACTGGTTTCCCCCCATCAACTCGATATACACCTCTGCCAGGAGATGAGCATCCAGTAATGCACCGTGGAAGGTACGGCCAGAGTTATCCACCCCCAAACGTTTACACAAGGCATCCAAATTGACAGTAGAACCAGGAAACTTGCGTCGGGCCAGCGGAATGGTATCAATGGAGCGATCCATCGGCATAACCAGCCGCTTATTAAGACGGGTTAACTCCGCATTCAAAAAGCGCATATCAAACTCGGCATTATGGATCACCATTTGATCCTCACCGATAAACTCTAAAAACTCATGATACATCTCTTTGAATTTTTTACAGTCAGCAACATCTTCATCGGTAATACCATGAACTTTGGTAGCTTCCGCAGGGATCTCCCGTTCTGGATTGATGTACCACTGCCGCTCTTCCCCTTTACGCATATTGATCAGTTCCACACAACCAATTTCAACAATGCGGTGGCCCTCCCTGGGATCAAAACCGGTGGTCTCAGTATCCAGAACAATCAATCTTTCCATCAGGACATACCCTCTAGAACACGCTGAGCGCTCTTCTCACCGTTTAAGACGCAATCCGATACACTGACCCCATCTCGCCAGTTTGCACGCAAATGTAGCCCTTTGAGAGGCTTTAAAGCCTCATCTATCTCCCCTACCCGCTGCAAATGGCCCAACTCATATTGGGCAATGGCGGTTTTATAGCGGGTCATATGCACATACTCTGCCCCCTGTTTAATCCCCAGGGCAGCCATCATATCCTGATCCACCTGCTTGGCCACATCCTCTTCCGACCACTCAGCAATACCGGGATTGGTCATACCACCAATAAAGCAGGTCATCAAAGCCTTACCTTCCGGCCCCCGACCAGGAAACAGGGTGGTGGAAAAGAGTCCACCCAGGGTTGTGACCTTCTCATTACGGGGAATTAAAAATCCAAATCCATCCAGCGGGTGGGCCACATCTTTTGTCTCATAGCCCAACGCCACAGAATCAACCGGGGCATAACGGATCCCTTCCAGAAGATCTGCAGCTTCTGTACTCATGGGACGTAACAGTTTGGCGGTCACTTGAGCTGGGGTGGCCAAAACCACCTGACTGGCGGTGAGAGTTTGGCTTTTTCCATCCCGCGTCCATTGTACCTGCCACTGATCCCCTACTGAGGTTAGAGCGGTCACTTCCGCACTGGTTTCCACACAGCCATCCGGTAATTTTTCAGCAATGGCTGCAGGTAGAACCTCCATCCCCTTGTCAAAAGAGATCATACGACCACGGGGCATACCGGCTGCTTTACGGATTTTACCCATAGCAAAGGCCCCTTTGATTAGGGATCCATATTTCTCTTCAAGGGCATAAATTTTGGCGACTGCAGCCCGAACGGACAGCTGTTTAGGGTCACCGGCATAGACGCCAGAGACAAAGGGCTCAATGGCATAATCTAAAAAAGCCTTACCCAAACGTCGGGTGACAAATTCGGCAATAGTCTCCTCTTTGGTTCCCTTTCCAATAAAGGGCTCCAAGCCCAAACGGAGTTTGGCCATAAAAGGAAAGAGGGGTGTTTTCAAAAAACCAGGGGGAGATGTAGGCAGTACATGCAGCTGCCCCCCTTTCATCACAAAACGACGAGCAGCCAGAGGATTGGCCTCCAGTAACCGGGATTCCAATCCCATATCCTCAATAATCCGCCCTAAGGCATCCTCAGCATCCCCAGGTTTTTGCAAAGTGGAGTTGGGACCATGTTCAATCAGGTATCCCTCAGGCGTATGGCTGGTGAGAATATTCCCCCCTACCCTGTCTCGAGACTCCAAAATCACAACCTTATGCCCAGCTTTATGGAGAAACCATGCCGTCGAGAGACCAGAGATACCGCCACCAATAATGAGGATGGGAGATGCTTGTGTCATAGAAGTCGTGTCCAAGATGGGTGAAAGATCTACCTAAATCGTTAGATCTTTTTACTTTTCTATAGTTTTACTATTGAAAAGGTTTGAGGGGGATGGGGAAGAAACATGTACTCTTCTCCCGTTTTTTGCTCTTACACCTAAGGCTATTTTTAGCGTGATCAATAGGTTAGTAGATACCTGTTGATCACGCTAAAATGATCCTTAACTACCCGGTAAACAATCTTCGAAAATCAGATTGTTTACCGGGCGATCTGTCACAGACTGTGCTGTGCAGCGATCGATCCTTCAACCCTATACCTAGATGGTACGGGAGAAGGTCTTCTTCTGCTCAGCATTGCGCAGGTACCAATCAAAGGTCATGCAGATGTTACGAATGAGCAGACGGCCACCTGGTGTACAACGGATCAGGTTACCATCATCCTCAATTAACCCCTCCTCCACCATACGCTTAATATCTTCCTGCTCCACATCAAAGTACTGATCAAAATCAATACCATGCTTTTTGGAGATCAACCCACGATCCAACTGGAAATCACAAATCATGCGCATAATGACATCTTGGCGCAGCATGTCATCATCACTGAGTTCCAACCCTTTGAAAATGGCCAAATCACCATCTTCAATACGCTGATAATAAGGCTCCAGCTCCTTCTCATTCTGCGCAAAGGTATTGCCAATTTGGCTGATGGATGTTGACCCCATGGAGACCAGATCACACTCCGCATGGGTGGTATACCCCTGGAAGTTACGGTGCAGTACCCCATTACGCTGGGCCACAGCCAACTCATCATCCGGTTTGGCAAAGTGGTCCATACCAATATAAACATACCCGGCATCCACCAACATCTGGGCTGCCATTTCCAAAATTTTCAGTTTGGTATCCGGCGAAGGCAGATCGGCATCATCAATACGCCGTTGAGGCATAAAGTATTGAGGCAAGTGGGCATAGTTGAAGACAGCCAGACGATCAGGATCCAGATCATTGATGGTCGCTTTTAACGTCTCTTCAAAGCCTTTTTCACTTTGAAAAGGCAGACCATAAATCAAATCCACATTGATGGAGGCATAACCGGAATCCCGAGCTTCATCCACCACCCGCTTGGTCAGATCCAGCGGCTGAATACGGTTAACCGCCTTCTGTACAATAGGATCCAGATCCTGTACCCCAACAGAGATACGGTTCATACCCATTTTACGCAGACCCGCAACCGAGCCGGCGGGGAGTTCACGGGGATCAGCCTCAAAGCTGTACTCGCCCCGGGCATCATCTACCAGGTTAAAGTTTTCGTTTACGGCATCCCACAAGCGCTGCAACTGGTCATTGTTCAAATAGGTGGGTGTTCCACCACCCAAATGCAGTTGAACCACCTCACGCTTGCGATCAAACAGCTTACCCATGCGTTCTACTTCCTGAAGCAGATACTCCAGGTAGCGGGCGGCACGGGAACGGTCTGGCGTAACCACCTTATTACACGCGCAGTAATAACAGACGGTGTCACAAAAGGGGATATGAAAATAGAGCGATAAGGGCTTATTGGGATCCTTCTCCTGAGAACGAATCACCGCCTGCTTATACTCTTTTGCACCAAACTTGTCATGAAAGTGGGGTGCTGTGGGATAAGAGGTGTAACGGGGGCCCGATTTGTTGTAGCGATTGATCAACTCCAGATCAAATTGCCACACTTGACTAATGGGCGAACTCATTATGACTCTCCCTGATGGATCTTCAAACCCTCTTCCTTTACCGCTTTAACCAGTGCATCCACATGATCTGGGCTCATATCTGGGGCCATACCGTGACCCAAGTTGAAGATGTGACCAGGGTTGGGGCCAAAAGCTTTTAAAATATCCCGTGCCCCTTGAGCAATGCGCTCAGGCGACGCGTACAGTAAGGAAGGATCCATATTCCCCTGTAGAGCGACTTTATGGCCAATTTTCTCCCGCATAGGACCAATTTCTGATGTCCAATCCAGACCCACAACATCACAACCAGTATTGGCAATATCTTCGACCATGGCATTACAGCCCTTGGCAAACAGAATAACCGGAATGGTCTCGCCAGCTGCATTGGTACGGTCCAGACGATCCACCACCGCTTTCATACTGCGTAAAGAGAACTCACGGAAGACCGGCTGGCTTAGCACCCCACCCCAGGTATCAAAAATTTGTACCGCCTGGGCACCATTTTTAATTTGAGCGTTCAGATAATCGGCCACCATATCCGCCAATTTGTCTAACAGCAGATGCATCGAGTCTGGTGCATCATAGAGCATACCTTTGACCAAACCGAACGTTTTGCTGGATCCACCTTCCACCATGTAAGTGGCGAGAGTCCAAGGTGAACCGGAAAAACCGATCAATGGAATATCATCATTCAGTGCTGTACGGATTGAACGTACGGCATTCATCACATAATCCAGTGTATCTTCTGGATCTGTCATTTTAAGATTTTCAATATCCTCATGGCGACGCACAGGTGGTTCTAAAATGGGACCTTCACCTGTAGCAAAGCGTACATCCATACCCATCGCTTCGGGAATGACCAGAATATCGGAAAAGAGAATGGCGGCATCCAACCCATAACGACGGATGGGTTGCATGGTGACCTCTGTGGCCAGTTCCGTGTTTTTACACAGAGACATAAAGTCTCCAGCTTGAGCACGGGTTTTACGGTATTCAGGTAGATAACGACCTGCTTGGCGCATCAACCAAATAGGGGTGCTATCTACAGGTTGGCGTAAGCAGGCTTTGATAAAGCGATGTTTGGATTCCATTGGAAGCTTTCACAAAAAATGTCACGGCAAACTTGGATTATCATTATCAAATAATCCTAAGTGGCCTAAACCGAGCCGAAAGAGATTAAAGTCAGACTATGGACTATACGGATTTGGCGGGCTGAGTGTCAATTCTAGGGACGTCAGATTGTGAACTATTATTTCTAATTAAATTAAAAAGAAATTGAATTAGAAAAAGGTGCTGTGGATAAGTGGAAAAACCTTGAAAAGATTTTTTGGATCAGAATCTTGCCAAACACCCTGCCTGTGAAAAAATAACCCTATGGCACAGGTACAAAAAGGGGATCAAATCTGTTTTTTAAAAAAAGTGAGGGTTATACACAGATAGACCAACTGGTGAAAAAGGCTTTATTCACAGGGGGCTGTGGATAAAATATTTACCTTACTTGCTTGGTAGAGGACAGGATTTTCCATCCACTTCAGAGCCATCTTTCCGATAAGCCACAGGATAGCCAATACAGGCCTGGGCATCAGGATGCATCGGGATAATGACCTCTTCGGTCAGGCGGATCCAACGTTCCCGAACATTAAGTTCTCGCAGTTTGCCATCCTTACTCGGTTGGGCTGCTTCAGTGTGTTGGTAGGTTAGGCGCATCACTGCAATGGGATGGGCACTCTGAGGATTGACCAAATAGTGGTTACGAATATCCAAACCTGCATCTTTTCCCCAAACTTTAAGGGCTTTAACCTCATCAGGTTCCAAAGATATCAGCACATACTGTTCAATTTTTAGATCACAACTGTCGTTATAGGTGGTTAGAAGGGTCAGTCGCCGATCCTGTTGTGAGGTACTAAAAATAGTGGCTTCCTGCTGATCCATGGCCAAAATTTGCGCGGCTAATGCACTGGCCCCACGACGCCCAGCAGCATTGTGGTAATAGTTAAAATATTCAAAAAATTTGCGCTCAAACTGATCAATAAAGGTCTCTCCTTGCTCATAGAGACCCCGTTCCAGATAGTTCAAATGATGACCCATCGTACGTAAGGCCATATCCAGAAGTCGTTCAATTTTTACGTGGAAGTTTGTAAACTGGTAGCGGTCATCTTCATCGTTAAGCTGTACCAGCAAAGCAAAGTCCAACGGCAGCAGCATACGCATGAGTTTAGAAAAACCATCATGGTGTACATCCCGCCAGGCATTATCATAATCCTCTAGGCCCGGTAGATCTGGTGCCACAGCCGCAATGTTCTTTTTGACAACCCGGTTACCTAAACGACAGCGAAAATGTTTACGAAGCTTGGCTGGCATGGTGTCCGCCAACAGCACCACCAAGGCACTGTTGTGTAGCTTATACTCTTTGGATGTGATCACAGAACCGGGGCGCAAAGAAGAACGCACAACAAAAGGGTAGGGCTCCCTTGCTTTTCGAAACTTGTGATAGGTATCGATAAGGGTATGCTGAATAAGATCTTTAATAATTTGCTGTCGGGCCAACCAATAGGAGTCCGCTTCCAGTACCCGTTTGATATCTGGGTTAGGGTCAATACGGAACATTTCCCGTTGTATGGTCATGGGCAAGACAACTCCCTAGCAGGTAAATGGGGGAGGCGGTCCAGAAGGTCTTTTAATAGGGACCTGCAGAGCTATACTATTGAAACAGAGAAAATCGTTTTGAACAAGGATTGATGAAATTTATGGCTAACTTAAGTGAAATTGAAAACTATCTACGTGAAACTCTGGAGAGTGATCGTATAACAGACTACTGTCCGAATGGTGTACAGGTACGTGGTTCCGATACCATCACACGGGTTGTTACCGGTGTATCAGCCTGCCAAGCTCTGTTTGAAGCCGCCGTGGCTGTTGGGGCACAGCTGATTGTGACCCATCATGGTCTGTTCTGGAATAAGGATTCCAGAGTTGTGGAGGGGATGCTCAAAGCACGTCTAAAACTGCTTTTGGAACATGACATTACCTTAATGGGTTTTCATCTGCCCCTGGACATGCATCCAGAGCTAGGCAATAATGCCCAAATTCTCAAACGCTTGCAGCTTGATCCAGGTGAACCTTTTGGGCAATACAAAGGTAGTGCCCTCTCCCGAATAGGGCGTTGGAACGATACATTAAGTGTCGAGCAGGTCAAACGTCGTTTGGAACAGGTTTTTGGTGGAGAAGCGCTGTTTTTAGAGAGTGGACCAAAGCGAATCCATAAAGTGGCTGTTTGCAGTGGTGGTGCACCTGAGTTAATTCATGAAGCGGTGGCTGCTGGAGCAGATCTCTTTTTAACCGGTGAAGCCTCTGAACCGGTTTACCATGTTGCCCGTGAGATGGGTATCCACTTTGTCGCGGCTGGCCACCACCGTACTGAGATGTTTGGTGTACAGGCCCTAGGGGAAACTTTGGCTGATAAGTTTGACCTAGAACACTCCTTTATTGATATCCCCAACCCTATCTAAAGGTTGATAAATACGATGCTTCGTAGTCCCTGGAATATTGATGGTGAGACCCGGCTTTTAGCGGTTATTGGAGACCCTGTTACTCACTCTCTCTCACCAAAAATGCACAATCTGGCACTACGCCATCGCAAACTCAACTACCGCTATATGGCTCTACCGGTCAAACCGGATAATCTAGAGGCTGCGGTACGGGGGTTTGCGGTTATGGGTATGCGTGGCTTTAATGCCACCATTCCCCATAAAGAGATGCTACTTCCTCTTATGGATGAATTAACGGAAGAGGCAGAACGTATTGGTGCGGTTAATACCGTTGTGATTGAGGATTCAGGTCGATTAATTGGCCATAATACCGATAGTTATGGTTTTGTGACGGGACTAAAAGAGGCTTGGCGCAGTGACTTAGCGGGGTTAACGGCCATTATTTTAGGTGCAGGTGGCGCTGCTCGAGCCATTCTTTATGGTCTTTTAAAAGCCAAAGCAGCCCGTATTATTATCGTGAACCGTACCATTGAGCGGGCACAAGCACTGATTGAGTCTATGCAGCCCTATGCACAAGATACTGAACTCTTAGCAGCCCCCACTCAGGCAGATCAATTACCCTTGGAGTCCTGCGATTTACTGGTCAACACCACCAGTATGGGGCTTAAAGGGGAAACCATTCCCTTTATCAATACCGCTAGGCTCAACCACCACGCTTTTATCAGTGATATTGTTTATGGCGCCAAACCAACACCTTTGTTGAGGTCTGCGGTCTTGCATAAACTGGGCGGTCAGGATGGGCTACCCATGTTGATTCACCAAGGGGCAGCAGCATTTGAACTCTGGACTGGCCAAAGCATGCCTATTGACCTTGTTGAAAATGCTTTACGCCAATAAATCATACCTTTAAATCATGTTTTAAGAGAAATAAAAGTTATCCACAGCCCCCTGTGAAAAACCCCTTTTTACAGACCTCTGCTCTTTGTGGATAACCCTCCTTTTTATAGGTAGGTTCTCTCTTATTCACAATTTCAGAACATGCTTCTAACCCATTTATTCCCATCCAATGACCTTGAAAAAAATCTTCCCTTAAAATGAGTTAACATCGTTATTCCACTTATCCACAGCACCTTTTTATTCTACAATCTTCTTTATTTAATATTGAATAGTTAGTAATAAACCTCTTTTTCACCAGGGAGCTTACCATTGACCTCTATTCTTTGGTTTGATTTGACCACCGCTTTGATCATTGGCTTGGTCATTGGTAGTTTCCTCAATGTCTGTGTTCACCGTATTCCCCGTAAAGAGAATATCTCTACACCACCATCCCACTGTCCTGTCTGTAAACAGAGCCTTCACTGGTATTACAACATTCCCATTCTAAGTTGGCTTTGGTTACGTGGCCGTTGTGCTTACTGCCAAACCTCCATTCATTGGCGCTACCCCCTGATGGAGCTACTTGGCGGTTTGCTTGGTGTTATGGCGATTTATCGTTTTGGGCTAACAGCAGAGGGTTGGCTTATTCTGTTGTTTGGGTTGGCTTTATTAACCCTCTCTGCAATAGATATGGAAAATCAGATATTACCTGATATGATTACCTACCCACTGTTGATTATTGGGCTTATTTGTAGTGGGTTACCCATTTTAGGCACACCTTTTCCTACATTTATGGATGCTGTCTTGGGTGTTATTGGCGGCGCAGGTGGCCTGTTGTTGCTCATTGAGGTGTGGTATCGCTTCACCGGTCGTGTGGCGATGGGTTTGGGTGATGTCAAACTGGTGGCTGTCTTTGGGGCCTGGATGGGTTGGCAATCGCTCTATTTTATCCTATTTGGTTCTGCCTTGATGGGTGCGTTGATGGGTGGATCCTGGTTAATCATTGCTGGACGAGATCGGCAAACACGTATACCGTTTGGGCCTTTCTTGGCTTTAATGGCTTGGATCTATCTGTTTTTGAATGAAGCGTTTCGGCAGGCTTATCTGTCGTGGATGGTTGGGAGTTAATATGTATCTGTTGGGATTAACGGGATCCATTGGTAGTGGTAAGAGTACGGTTTCGGCCATGTTGGTGGAGCATGGCGCACATTTGTTGGACTCTGACCATTTTGCTCGGGAGGCATTAGAACCAGGAACCACACAGTGGCAAGCTGTGATTGACCGTTTTGGGGTGGATGTTTTAACGGAAGGGTCTGAAGCTTTACGTCCCTTGGATCGACGTAAATTGGGACAGATTGTTTTTGCCGACGATCAAGCACGTAAAGATCTGGAAGGTATTGTTCATCCTTATGTCTGGCGTATGCAGGGTAAATTTTTAAGTAAAATGGCTGAGGAACGGCCCGAAACCGTCGTGGTGATGGATGTTCCCCTTTTATTTGAAACCCATGGGGAAGGGCGGTGTGATATGGCTGTGGTGGTGGCCTGTGGCGATCAACAGTGGTCTCGACTGCAGAGCCGCCATGGTATGAGTGATGAGATAAAAAAGCGGATTATTGCCCAGCAGATGCCGGAAGAGGACAAAATTAAACGGGGGGATTGGATCATCTGGAATACAGGGGATATTGAAGAGACCCAAAAGCAGGTGGATAAGTTGTGGCGTATGGCCTTAGTAGGTGCCAAAAGTGGGGCAGGGGAGGCCTGGCCTGACGGTTGGCATAAATACGGATACTAAGGGATTGGTTGGTTTTTAAGTCTATTATGGAAGCGTTGTCGGTCAAACAAAGGCTATGTTTAGACTGTGCGGCGTGCGTAAAACTGAATGGCGGCATCGGGATGATCCCGTGTGATTTCGACATCAACCTGATATCCATGACTTTTTATAAGATCTATCAGTTGATCCCCATGACTTTTTAGATAAGTATGAATTTCGCCAATAATGTATTTTGGATAAATTTTATGTTGAAAAAACTCTGGTAAAACAGAATATTCTGCACCTTCTATATCCAGTTTCAACACGGTTTTATCAAGATCAAATGAAGCGGGTATGATGTCAGACAGGGTCTCTGTTTTAACCGTAAAGGACTCACTGCTAGAAACTGGCATGTCAATATCGGATAAATGACCCATATTGGCGTGGGATTTAGAAAAGACAGCCTCCCCTTTTTTATTATCCAGGGCGGCCTGAATACATGCGCTATGTTCTATGAAAGCGGTGTTGTGGCACATAATGGTATAATTATCTGGATCAGGCTCAACCAGAACAACTTCTTTGAATGAATGATCAGACTCTAAAAAAGAGCGTGTAAAAGCACCAATATTACCCCCTGCATCTATCAAGTACTCCATATCACTGATATCGATTGTACTCATGCTATACATGCTACCAAAACATTCAGAAATGGATTGGTAATCATAAAAATTGTGTGCTCTAAATTGAAAGGGCGCACTTATTAAGCGACCATTTTGGAAGGATTTTACTTTTATGGTTAAAAGAGGCCCACTTTTAACAAAGTCAATATATGAGCGAATGAATTTTTCAGTATATTTCCACTTGTTGTGGTTGATGCTGCCGTGTAGATAGATTAAAAACAGAATCGTTTGACTTCTTAGATCAAATCCACTTTTCGAAACACCATAAGCATTTAACAAACCTTGGCGAATAGACATTAAATCGATTCCTTACACCACATTTTCTGAGGAGGTTTTAAAAAAATGTTAAGCCAACTCCTCAGAGGTCAGATCCCGCCAACGACGGTCTCTATATCCCTCCAATGGCTGGAACCGAGCCTTATAGCGCATTTTGGGTGACTGTTTAATCCAGTAACCCAGATAAACCCAAGGCTGTTTTTCTTTTTTGGCTTCTTCAATCTGCCATAAAATGGCGTAAGTACCAGGACTGCGGGCACTCTCATCTGGATCAAAAAAGGTATAAACCGCGGATAAACTCTTGGGTTGATCATCCACCACAGCCACCATGATTAAGCGGCCCTTCAACCGGAACTCGACAAACCGGGTACGGGACCAGGAGGCGTTGAGAAACTCCATAAACTGGCTGGGTTGTGGATCATCCATAGGCCCACCTGCATGGCGGGAGGCCAAATAACGGCGGTAGAGCTGAAACCACTCTTCCCGGTGGGTTGGCGCTGCTGACTCTATGGTTAGGTCGGCATTGCGTTTCCAGATACGCCGCATACTGCGTGTCATCCGAAAACGATCAACAGGTATACGTACGGATACACAGGAGTCGCATTGGGCACAGTAGGGGCGATAGACATGTTCGCTACTGCGACGAAAACCACGTTCCATCAAATGCTCATAGAGGGGAGCATTCATGGGTAGGCTGGGCTCAACAAAGAGGATTGCTGCTTCATGATCATCCAGATAACTGCATGCATGAGGGGGCGTGAGCAGTAGATCCAAACGTTGAGCTGATGCGTCAATACGTGACATGCCAGTCATAAGTAAACCACTTTAACTTACGTTAGCGAGTACATAGGGTGGTTCGGCCACACCAATGTCTGGATAACGGGTGATCCTACCTTCAGCTTCCAGCTCATCAAGCATACGTTGTACACGTTGCTCGTTTTCTGAGTTGGGCTTACGGCCAAACAGCTTCCGATAGAACATAGTATAGGCCATGACGTGCGTTCCATCCTCTACATTTTTTGGGGTCAGCAGCGCCAGGATTCGATCTTTCATCTCTTGATCGGTCACCAGTTCCTTCTCCTATACCATTTTTGCAAGTTTATTGTTTTAAGTTAAAGCTGCTGTCGACAGTGGTGTGCTTGCATTCCCACGCGTCACGGGGCACCATGCAGCCCTATACCGTTTTTGTTTTCGTATTAAGATACAGGGAGTATCCGCTTTGTTCAAAGGCACCACCATTCTAAGTGTGCGTCGGGGTCGTCATGTGGTGATGGGCGGGGACGGTCAAGTCTCCATCGGCAACACCGTGGCCAAATCCAACGCTCGTAAGGTTAGATCCATGTCAGATGGTAAGGTTCTGGCTGGTTTTGCCGGATCGACAGCTGATGCATTCACATTGTTTGAACGGTTTGAAGGAAAACTGGCCAAACATGGGGGTAATCTTACCCGAGCTGCTGTGGAGATGGCCAAAGATTGGCGTACTGATCGTGTTTTACGCCGCTTGGAGGCGATGTTGGCTGTGGCAGATGAGCACAGCAGCCTGTTAATCTCCGGTACCGGTGATGTCTTGGAACCTGAAGAAGGGGTTATCTCCATTGGTTCAGGTGGACCTTATGCTTTGGCATCGGCCCGTGCTCTGCTACGGCATACAGAGCTTAATCCCCGTGAGATTGTGCAGAGCAGTCTGTTAGTGGCGGCGGAGATCTGTGTCTTTACCAACGATAATCTGACCATAGAAGAGCTGGGTAGCGAATAATCATGTCTGAATTTACCCCCCGTGAGATTGTTTCGGAGTTGGATCGTTACATCATTGGCCAAAACATGGCTAAACGGGCCGTGGCCATCGCCCTGCGTAACCGCTGGCGTCGACAACGGTTATCGGAAGAGATGCGTGAAGAGGTTTACCCTAAAAATATTCTAATGATCGGTCCCACAGGTGTGGGTAAAACCGAAATTGCCCGTCGACTGGCCAAGCTGGCCCGTGCACCTTTTATCAAGGTTGAGGCCACCAAATTTACCGAGGTAGGCTATGTCGGGCGGGATGTGGAGTCGATCATTCGGGACCTGGTGGAAATGGCCCTGAAAATGGTCACCGAAGAGGCTAAAACTAAGGTCCAACACCAAGCTGAAGATCTGGCTGAAGAGCGTTTGTTGGATATTCTTTTGCCACTACCCAGTACGCAATCGACCAATGCTGCTGGGGGGTTTGGTCTGTTTGGACAGATGGAGAGTGAACCCGACAAGCCCGAGCCCACCACGCAGCAGAAGGAGAGCCGCCAGAAGATGCGAAAGATGCTTCGCGAGGGCAAACTGGATGATCGTGAAGTGGAAATTGATCTCAAAGAGCAGCACAGCACACCCATGATGGAGGTTATTACACCTCAGGGGATGGAGGGGATAAACCTTCAGGATATGTTGGGTGGCTTGATGGGTGGCCGTACCAAAACCCGCCGGGTTCGGGTGGGAGATGCCATGAAACTGCTGACGGAAGAGGAAGCAGGTAAATTGGTGGATCAGGAATCGGTACAGCAGACAGCCATTGAGCGTGTGGAGCAGTCGGGTATTGTCTTTTTGGATGAGCTGGACAAGGTGTGTGCCCGTGGTTCAGAGATGCGTGGTGGTGATGTCTCCCGTGAGGGGGTACAACGTGATCTACTGCCTTTGGTAGAGGGTACAACGGTATCCACCAAGTATGGCATGGTCAAAAGTGACCATATTCTGTTTATTGCTTCGGGGGCTTTTCAGTTAGCTAAACCTTCGGATCTATTACCAGAACTCCAAGGTCGTCTGCCGATCCGTGTGGAGCTTAATAGCCTGGGTCAAGGTGAGTTTGTCCGTATTTTGACCGAACCAGAGAACGCTTTAACCCGTCAGTATGCTGCATTAATGGGTGTGGAAAAGATTGATCTGGACTTTACTGAGGATGGTATTGAGGCGTTGGCAGAAATCGCAACCCGTGTGAATGAGACAGCCGAGAACATTGGTGCACGTCGCTTACATACGGTGATGGAGAAGCTGTTGGATGAGCTATCCTTCAGTGCGCCAGACCGCGGTGGTGAAAAAGTGGTGATCAATGCAGCCTACGTAAATGATCAACTCAGTGATCTGGCGGCTGATGAGGATCTTTCCCGCTTTATTCTGTAGCCCAGGATGGTTTGACATTAAAAAGCTGCTGAGAGGCCATACAGAGCCTTTTAGCAGCTTTTTTTGTTTTTCACCGAGAGTGCGCGTAAGCAATCTCCTTTTTATAACCATTAAACCTCGGTGGTTAGGGCTTGTTTATGGTGGGGTATGGCATCATAACGATCGAATGATGCATGATTAATTTCAAAGTATAAGCTTGTTGAGATACAAGCCCTTAGACAGATCACCGCTTTATTCTACCGTCACTATTTGGGATGAGAGATGGAGCGTCCATAGCACCAACAAGAGGTTATTTTTATGCTTCCTACCGTGATGACCATTGCTGGGTCTGACCCTTGTGCCGGAGCTGGTCTACAGGCCGATCTTAAGACCATTGCAGCATTGGGGGGCTATGGTGCCAGTGTGGTAACTGCCATTACGGTACAGAACAGTGTTCAGGTTTCACAGGTGCATCCCGTTTCAGGTGCTTTGGTGGCGGCCCAGATGCAGGCTGTCCTTTCGGATATGCCGATTAAAGCCATTAAGCTGGGTATGTTGGGTAACCGTGAGGTGGTTGAGGCCGTATGTCATGTGCTGATGGACTATCCTGATATCCCTGTGGTGGCAGATACCGTACTCAGGGGCTCCGCCGGGGGGGCTTTGCTGGCGGATGAAGATGTGGCGCACTTTGTGGAAAACCTATTACCCCGCTGTCAGCTGATAACCCCTAATTTGGATGAAGCGGTGCGCCTAAGTGGAAACATGCCGGTCAGTGGAGTTGCAGACCTTGAACCTTTGGCTCGGCATCTTATGGGGCTGGGGTGTGAAGGTGTGGTACTAACGGGTGGTCATTTGGCGGGAGACCAAGTGGTGGATACCTTGGTGTATGGATCTACTCTCAAACGTTGGGTGAATGAAAGAATTGAAGATCAGCAGGGCTTTCATGGCACCGGCTGTACGTTGGCTTCAGCCGTGGCGGTTGGGGTGGCCAAAGGGTTGGATAAGGTTATGGCTGTGGAGGCGGGTATTGCCTATGTACGACAGGCCATACACCGCCGTATAAAGTTGGGGCATGGGCAATATTTTTTGGGTCAT
>NZ_JBAHUQ010000038.1 GCF_036689865.1 Magnetococcus sp. PR-3 | reverse complement strand
GGCCACCGGCTTCAACCGGTGGCCTTTTTTATGGCGCCTCTGCCTCCATAGAAACTTTAGCCCCCCGCTTCACCTCTGTTCCTATGGGCGGCTACTCGTGGCTGGTGACCCAACGGTCGCAAGCAGGGGTTAGGTTTATGGTGGCCCCCCTTCTCTCAAGGATAAGTGACAGCCCCACGGCTTCCTTTCATACCCCACCACACCGAATCATCCAGCAGCCTGCTGTTCAGCCAAGCCTGGGGGAACACACTTTTGATCACAGCTCGACCTGTTAGGCCACCATCCCAGGCCTAACAAGGGGGGCTCAGACCCTTAGCGGCTGCGCCCCCCACTGGGACTCAAGCAGAGAACGGATGCCTCCATAACGCGCCGGCAAAGGGCGATGCTTCTTGGTGATCAAATAGACCGTTTCATTGACCGGATGAACCAGCGGGGCGATGTGTAGGCGCTTAGGCTCAGGAAAGGCCGCCAAAGCGGAGTGCGGCAGAACGGTAAAACCCAGCCCCATGGCGATGGGTAAAAGAATTTGACTAAGCTGATTGATGTAACTGGTTTTGGGGATGGCACCCATACCTCGATAGCTCTGTGGAAAATTCGCTTCCAACAGCTGGCTGGCATAGTGATCGCCATCGGGATGATCGATAAAACCCAGGGCCATTAACGTCGACCAAGAGGCCTCCACCCCGGCCGGTAGGATCAGACAGAGGGCATCTTGACCCAATATCTGTTGGGCCAACGCGGCATCCTGCACCGGTTGGGTTACCAAACCCAGATCAGATTGGTTGCTGAGCACCCGTGCGACAATGGCCGGGTTGGGGGCGGCCTCCAGCTGCATCGACAAAGCCGGGTGCTGCTGCTGCCATGTTAACAGTTTGGGGTAGAGCTGCATGGCCATGGCCCCAGAACAGGCCAGTTTGCACACCCCTGTGTTGGGGCAGTCCGCGGTTAAGGCGCGGTGCAATGCCACCTCCGCTTGAGCCTGCTGCAACCCATACGCATAGAGCTGCTCACCGGCTACCGTCAGCTCAAAGCTTTTGCCATGACGGTTTAACAAGGGCTGCTCAAGCTGCCGCTCTAACTTTTGGATATGCTGGCTTACCCCCGGCTGAGTCATATGTAGCCGCTTGGCGGTTTGGGTAAAGTGGCCGGTCTCGACCACGCACATAAAGGTACGTAGAAAGGTGGGATTTATCATAATCTAATATTATCTTTTTAATGATTTTTGATAATTTCACATAAGAGTACGCCCTTGCTAGGCTTGTGGTCAACCCAACATAGGGGTGATTACCCCAAGCCACAGGAGCACCACCATGCTGCCATCTGCCGCACCAGCCCCCTACCCCCGGACCTTTTCCCACATCGGTATCTCAGTACCCGATCTGGACGCCGCGGTGACTTTTTATACCGAAGTCCTAGGGTGGTATTTAATCATGAAGCCCACTGAAATTGTGGAGGATGGGCGTGCCATTGGTGAAATGTGTACCGATGTCTTTGGCCCCAACTGGTCCTCGTTTCGTATTGCCCATCTCTCCACGGGTGATCGGATTGGTGTTGAGCTGTTTCAGTTTAAAAACCAGCAAAACCCCAAAGACAATTTTGAGTATTGGAAGACCGGTATTTTTCACTTCTGTGTGCAAGATCCTGATGTTGAAGGCTTGGCGGAGAAAATTGTGGCGGCAGGGGGCAAAAAACGCATGGCCAAACCCCGTTACTACTATCCGGGAAAAAAGCCCTATCGCATGATCTATATGGAAGACCCCTTTGGCAATATTCTGGAGATCTACAGCCACAGCTACGAACTGCACTACGCATCCGGCGCCTACCCGTAAGCCACGCCTTTGCTAGGCACCTCCGCCTGTTTGATCTAAGCATAGATCCCGCGCTAAGACATGGGGCGGAGCCCCTGACCTAGAGCCCTAATCCGAGCCCTTTTTTTGGGCAGCGTCCCCCTAAGCAGGTACAACCACGGGCCTTTGCCCTGCCCTAGGCTTACCTCCCCAGGCTGGGAGGCCACCTCTGTTACCACCGGCCCGTCACGGTCCCGCATCAAAAAGGCCGCCGGTCTACACCGGCGGCCTTTGAGACACCTGATCCATTTTTTGAGCTTTTGTGCACCCAACCCTGGGGCCAAAGTGCGCTTTACCACCCTCAGTAAGTTGTCATCTGCGGTTGGGTTATCCACAGAAAAACCACACGCAGCCCCCTTCGTTGAAAAAGGGCTCTATCAGCATGTTCAACCCAAAGGCGAGCCTGCTTGCAGTCCGCCGTTAAGACCATCACAACGGACCAGCTTTCTCCGAGGGTTCCCCCCTCAGGCTCAGCAGACACCTCTGTTACCACCGGCCCGTCACGGTCACGCATCAAAAAGGCCGCTGGTCTACACCGGCGGCCTTTGAGACACCTGATCCACACCCCTTAACGCTGGGTCGCTTGATCATACCGCCAAGCCTGTTGTGCGGGTTTATGCCCCTGGGTGAGCAAAGTCACGGTCACGCATCAAAAAGGCCGCCAGTCTACACCGGCGGCCTTTGAGACACCTGATCAATTTTTTGAGCTTTTGCGCACCCAACCCTGGGGCCAAAGTGCGCTTTACCACCCTCCGCAAGTTGTCATCTGCGGTTGGGTTATCCACAGAAAAACCACACGCAGCCCCCTTCGTTGAAAAAGGGCTCTGTCAGCATGTTCAACCCAAAGGCGAGCCTGCTTGCAGTCCGCCGTTAAGACCATCACAACGGACCAGCTTTCTCCGAGGGTTCCCCCCTCAGGCTCAGCAGACCACCTCTGTTGCCAACGGCCCGTCGCGGTCACGCATCAAAAAGGCCGCCGGTCTACACCGACGGCCTTTGAGACACCGGATCAACCCCCCTTAAAGCTGGGTCGCTTGATCATACCGCCAAGCCTGTTGTGCGGGTTTATGCCCCTGGTGAGCAAAGTCACGGTCACGCATCAAAAAGGCCGTCAGTCTACACCGACGGCCTTTGAGACACCGGATCAACCCCCCTTTAAAGCTGGGTCGCTTGATCATACCGCCAAGCCTGTTGTGCGGGTTTATGCCCCTGGTGAGCAAAGTCACGGTCACGCATCAAAAAGGCCGTCAGTCTACACCGACGGCCTTTGAGACACCGGATCAACCCCCCTTAAAAGCTGGGTCGCTTGATCATACCGCCAAGCCTGTTGTGCGGGTTTATGCCCCTGGTGAGCAAAGTCACGGTCCCGCATCAAAAAGGCCGCCGGTCTACACCGGCGGCCTTTGAGACACCTGATCCATTTTTTGAGCTTTTGCGCACCCAACCCTGGGGCCAAAGTGCGCTTTACCACCCTCCGCAAGTTGTCATCTGCGGTTGGGTTATCCACAGAAAAACCACACGCAGCCCCCTTCGTTGAAAAAGGGCTCTGTCAGCATGTTCAACCCAAAGGCGAGCCTGCTTGCAGTCCGCCGTTAAGACCATCACAACGGACCAGCCTTCTCCGAGGGTTCCCCCCTCAGGCTCAGCAGACCACCTTTGTTACCACCGGCCCGTCACGGTCACGCATCAAAAAGGCCGCCGGTCTACACCGGCAGCCTTTGAGACACCTGATCCATACCCCTTTTAAAGCTGGGTCGCTTGATCATACCGCCAAGCCTGTTGTGCGGGTTTATGCCCCTGGTGAGCAAAGTCACGGTCCCGCATCAAAAAGGCCGTCAGTCTACACCGGCGGCCTTTGAGACACCGGATCAACCCCCCTTAACGCTGGGTCGCTTGATCATACCGCCAAGCCTGTTGTGCGGGGTTATGCCCCTGGTGAGCAAAGTCACGGTCACGCATCAAAAAGGCCGCTGGTCTACACCGGCGGCCTTTGAGACACCTGATCCACACCCCTTAACGCTGGGTCGTTTGATAAAACTGCCAAGCCTGTTGTGCGGGTTCATGCCCGTGGGCGAACTGAGCGGCCTGCTGCTCGGTTTTAAACAGCTTGGCCTGCCCAACCCCATTAAGCACTGCCAAAGCCCACTGAACACGACTGGGGGCCTGAGCTTCGGTGTAGTAAAGCGCCGGTTGCCCCGGTAGACCATACTCCACACACGAACCCGTTGCCTCAACCCGCTGGGCAATGGGTTGAGGGATCTCCTCAATGTCGCAATAGACCTGGAACAGGCTGGCGGGCTCCCACAGATCGTAAAAGGCCCCTGGCTGCTGCAGAGCCAAACCAAACAGATCCGTTTGCCGGATAACTTTAAAGCTGCCCTGCTGGCCATCATGCCAATAAAGGATCAACGCCCTAAACCCTTTACAGGCTCTTTAAATAAGCGGCAATCGCCACCCGGTCTGCTTCATTGATATTTGGAAAAGCAGGCATAACCGGACCACCACTTTGAATATGACCCGCAATGGCTGCAGGCTCGGCATCACTCCCCGCAACTTTCAGCAAAAAGCCTAACTTACCTGCCCCTTTATCCCCATGGCAACTGGCACAAGCCTCTGCAAAAATGGTATCCGGGCTGCTACCCGCTGCCGGTGTATAGTCATTGTTTCCACCACAACCGCTCAACAAAATACCTGCTGCGGCCAATCCGATCCATTGTATACGCTTCACAACTGTTACTCCTTAAGGTCAAACCACCTCTTCCATTTGCTCGCTGCAACACAGATTCATCTCAAATTGTTTAGTTCCCATGTTAGAAAAAAAAAGATGCTTATCCCCCCGGCCAGAAAGCCTGCCATTCTGTCACATTGTTACGGAGTTCTGACATATTCCAACATCGCCATATGTTTTTTTTCAACCTTCAAAAAAGGCTTACACCATATGGAGATCACCGTTTTTTACTGCGAAACCGCTTTTATCACACAGGGTTGGAACCATTTATTCACTTGAAAGTCACAAACTAAGAGTAGGAAAATAGAGGGAACGTGGCGTATGGCCTTCTCATTGGCCTGACCAAAAAAAATAGACGTTGCTTTGCACACCACTATTGGGTATCACCTGCGGGTTGACTTGCAGCCCGATCTCCATGAACGATACAACATGGTTGTCATTGCGACCATACAGGACAGGACTATGGATAGTGCTATCTCCAGCGCCGTAAAATCCGGTGTACATGATATTGCCCTCACCTTTTTAGCCATGGATGTAACGGCAGGCCCCACCATGGCTAAGGATATTGACGGCACCTACGCCCCACCGGAGGCTGAGACCTCTGCCCTGATCATGCTCAGAGGCGCTGTTAACGGGGGTTTATTCCTCTCCGCGCCCGAACATGTGGCCATGGCCATGACCGGTGGACTGTTAGGGGAAGAGCCCGAAGAGATGAATGAAGATGTCTTTGATGGCTTTGGTGAGGTCGCCAATATGATCGCCGGCAGTATCCAGACAGAACTGTCTGAAGAGCATGGTGAAATCAACCTTAGCCCGCCTGAAATTCTAGGCCAGGGCGGCACCTTTGAGGCCGACACCAGCAGCTACGGGCACAGTGTACGGCAGTTTTTTAAAACCCCTACGGGGCCCTTCTTTGTCGAAATTTTCTACACCTGATCTCAGCGTGTTGTCAGAATAAAAAAAGGCATGGCCATAGGGCCATGCCTTTTGTATTTCTGCGCTTTCCATGCTAAATAATGCCCACTTAAGCAAGGGTTCAAACCAGGACCTCTCTTCATTACCTACGGTGAGCTAAACCATGTCCAGCAAACTGACGGCACTTGTCGAATCCACCCGTTTTCAAAACTTTATTACCGCCATTATTGTCCTCAATGGGATCATCCTAGGGTTACTAACCAACCCCAATTTTGACCCAACCCTGCTGGCACTGCTTGAGGGACTCGACACCCTATGCTTGGGTATTTTTATGGTGGAAATCTCATTGAAAATGCGTGCCTACGGTATACGCGGCTTCTTCCGTAGTGGCTGGAACCTCTTTGATTTTATCATTGTCGCCATCGCCCTTATGCCCGCGCAGGGTAGTCTTTCGGTACTGCGGACCTTCCGTATTTTCCGGGTTATACGTCTGGTCTCGGTGGTTCCCACCATGCGCCGGGTTGTACTGGGCATGTTGCTGGCCCTACCGGGGGTGGGCTCTGTAGCCAGCTTATTGGTGGTGGTGTTCTACATTGCCGCCGTTATGGCCACCAACCTGTTTGGCACCGCTTTTCCGGAATGGTTTGGCAACCTGGGCGCCAGTATGTACACCCTTTTTCAGATCATGACCCTAGAGTCCTGGTCTATGGGCATTGTGCGCCCTGTTATGGCGGTCTATCCCGATGCTTGGGTCTTCTTTATTCCCTTCATCATGCTCACCACCTTCACCGTCTTAAATCTGTTCATCGGTATTATTGTGGATGCCATGGCCATTACCAAAGAACAGGAGCAGGAAGCCAACACCGGTGTGCATCAAGAACCCTTTACCGACACACTGGCCACCCTGGGCACACGCTTAACCCGTATTGAAGAACAACTGGCCCGTCAGAACCAGTTGCTGGAAGAAAACAAAACACAAAAACACCCCTAGCCAAGGCCAGCAACCTTTTTTAGACAAGGTTTGCCCCCCTAGCCTTTCATGCACAGCCCCAAATCCATCAGGCTCAGGTTGGGAGCTCTCTGCACGACCCTAGCCCCGCCGAGCTCAGGTTGGGAGCTCTCTGCACGGCCCCGTCGGGCTGCTGGGGACCTCTGCACGACCCCAGCCCCGTCGGGCTCAGGTTGGGACCCTCTGCCCCCAGCCCCGTCGGGCTGCTGGGGACCTCTGCACGACCCCAGCCCCGTCGGGCTCAGGTTGGGACCCTCTAGCCTCAGACCCGTTAGGCTCTCTCTGTACACGCCCCCAGCCCAGTCAGGCTGCTGGGGACCCTCTGACCCCAGCCCCGTCAGGCTGTGGTTGGGACCCTCTGCACGGCCTCTGTCCCGTCGGGCTCTGCTGTGGAGCTCTGCACGACCCCAGCCCCGTCGGGCTCTGGTTGGGACCCTCTAGCCTCAGACTCATTGAGCTCTGGTTAGGCCCCTCTGATGCGCTGCGCCACCCCACCGGGCAGGCGCCAGCACTCAACCGGCACGGCCCCGGCTAAGGGCAGACCGAGCACGCCCCTTCATGCCCCGCCTTTGCATACAGACTCTCTCATGGCTTGTTGCCGGTTTGGCTGGCCACCTAGACAGATGCTCAAACCCTGATGAAAAAAGGGATGCCTGAAAGCCCCCCCCAGAACAGGGGCACCCCCTGCAAGAGAGGCAGATCGTACCCTAACCTGAGTCAGGCGCACCACAAGCCACCTTCACAGGCCAAAAATAGGGCTGATATCACCACGCAGAGCCATACACCAGACAAGCAATAGGGGTCGATACCCCGTGAGGGCGCGGATGACCCCTCTCGCCCAGACCCATGGCGATGCCTCACCCAAAACGACCCCGAGAAGACCAACCAAGGCGCACCACAAGCCACCCTCACAGGCCAAAACCAGGGCTTTGATCATCACCAAGCGCGCCATGCACCAAACACGCAGAACAGGGTCGGATACCCGCTAAGGGCGCGGATGACCCCTCTTGCCCAGACCCATGGCGATGCCTCACCCAAAACAACCCCGAGAAGACCAACCAAGGCGCACCACAAGCCACCTTCACAGGCCAAAACCAGGGTTGATCATCACCAAGCAGAGCCATGTACCAGACAAGCAATAGGGGTCGATACCCCGTAAGGGCGCGGTTGATTCCTCTCGCCCAGACCAGCAGACGTGTACCGCCTAAAAGTGGAGTCTACAGAGGCGGCCAGACCGACAAACAGATAAGCCGCTGGCTAAAAAACCAACGGCTTAAAGAGACAAAAAGGGCCATCTGTGGGGGGATGATTTAAGAGGTTGGAGGCATCAACCCCAAAGCACCGAGAAAAGCCATAACCTCCTGCTCTTTTTCCCGGAACTGGCGCATGCGTCCTTCCACCTCCTCTTCAGACATCCCATCGGTTTTCTGCATCAAATGATGTAACGCTTCCAACTCGCCCTTCAGCTGCTCCAGCTTTTTTATGCTGGCGGGGGTCATACCCTGTAAATTTTGCAGCAGCTCTTCACTCATACCCACACCTTTATTGATCCATGATGATTCATAAGAGGCACCAAGTTTACCGAATTGTTCGCCCTTTTCGCAGCAAAAAACGCCTACGCTTTCGGCTGTAACGAGGGCGGATAACAGATCGAGTCTTGATCCTGCCCCTCACGGGCGGCCTCCTGCGCCTGACGCATGGCATCATCACAGCGACTGGCGGCCAATACCCGGTTGGCATTGCAGATGGTTTTTTGAAATTGGGGATAACTTAGATCTTCCAGCTCATGGGCTATGGCTTTAAGCACCTGATCCCGAGCCACCAAAGCATGAAAACGGTAGTGACCGGGCCCCTCTTCCTCCGCCGCGGCCTCATACACCTGGGCATCGGGAAAATCCACCTCAATATCCCCAGGCAGACGGGCCCTTAACTGAAACAGAGCAGGGTCGGACGCATGGGCCTCCACCGAAAGAAAACGACCCCCTTCTAGAAAAATCCACATCGTCTTATCCCCTATTGTGCCCCACCAAACCAGAAATCCAACCCCTTGTTTAAAAACTCCTCATAACCGATGTAGTGCGAACCATCGCAAGAAAAGTTTAAGGAGACCAAGCCATTACAGATATTTAAGGAGGCGTTGCGCAGATAGATCACCTCATCGGCAAAACGCAGCTCTTTAAACATCTCAAACACCTTCTCCACGGCCTCTTTAGGAACCACCGAGCGGGAGGTGTAAGGTTGGTGGGGATAGGCTAGGCACACATGGGGGTCGATCAGATCATCAAAACTGAGAATACGGTAGGAGTAAGGATCATCCACCAACCAGACCGAGGCCCGGCTGCTGCTGAAATGGAGCTTGCCGTGGAACACCCCATTTTCCGTCATCAGCTCGGTCATTAGGGCCAGAATATCATCAATACGGCTATCCAACAGGCTCTCGACCCGGTGCTGCTGGAACAGCCCCCCACGAATGGCCGGATCCCCTTTAATCTGCCGCCACCCATGGTTCTCTTGATAGAGCGACTGGGTCCCCGGCAGCTCCCGCAAGTCATAGTCTGCCCCCAAAAAGCCGATAATCATGCCTTCAGGATCCCGCATCACCTGCACCGCGGTTAAGGAGGGCCGCTTGTTGTTGCGGCTGATGTAGGCATCCGACAATTTAAAATCGGTGGTTCCCACAATGTTCTGCATATAGGGGCGGGTGGATCGATCCCGCGCCATATGCCGGTCATCCAACCCATCCCGGGTGATGTTATCAATAATCTGGCGCGCCCGAGCATCGGTTACAAACAGATGTTTGCAAAAGGGAATATTGGGTATCGAGTCACTCAGCCGCGCCTCTAACCGGTGACGGTCTGGCATATCCAGGGCACACTGCTTGGCCAAGTCATACATGGTATTACCCAGCAACGCCGTCAGCTCCTCCCGCTGCTTTCGAATGCTCTCTTTTAAACTGCTGTATAACATGCGCCACCTCTTCTCTTAATCGATAGACATCAATGTATGGTACGTTTTTTATGCGGTAGCTGGAAGTGCTGGAGCGATGTGCTAAAATAACGGACCGGTTGCCGCTGTGGTTTGCTTTTTTGCGAGGCCCCTTTATGCGGGGGCAGAGCACCGGCTTGACCCCCAACCGAGCACAGCACACGGGGCTAACATAATCGTGCACCGCCCGATCACAAGAGCTTACCTTTGGAACCCCCCATGAACGGTCACCCATGATCGATACCCACTGCCACCTGGACGCCCCCCTATTTGACCATGACCGCATGGCCATGCTGGCCCGTAGCCGTGGGGTTGGGGTGCGTCACTGGGTGCTGCCAGCGGTGACCCTGGCACGGCTACCCAAGCTGTTGGCCTTGCAGGGGCCAGGGGTCACCATAGCCCTGGGGTTACACCCGATCTATCTGCACCAACACCCTCAGGATGCCCTAACCCAGTTACAGCGTTGGTTGGATCAGGTCAAACCACCCTTGATGGGGGAGATTGGTCTGGACCACGCCTGCCCCAAGCCGAGCCATGCGGCCCAACGCACCCTGTTTGAAGGCCAGCTAGAGATCGCCCAAGCACGTGGGTTGCCGGTACTGTTGCATGTACGCAAAGCCCATGAACAGGTTCTGCAGGCTCTCAAGCACCGAGCCTTTAGCCACGGGGGTATTGTGCATGCCTTTAACGGCTCCCTCGACCAAGCGGCCCGTTACCGGCGCATGGGCTTTAAACTGGGTTTTGGGGGTATGCTTACCCGCCCCCACTCCCGTAAGCTCCACGCCCTGGCCCGCACCTTACCGGAAACCGATTTGGTGTTGGAGACCGACGCCCCAGATATGCCCCCCCACCCCCACAAAGGGCAGCGCAACGAACCGGCGCTACTCCCCTATGTGGCGCAAAAGCTTGCGGACCTGCGGGGGGTTGCTCTGGCTCAAATGGTGGCCACCACCACCGCCAACGCCCAACACGCTTTAAAAATGGATTGAAACATGGAATCTGGACTGTTCGAACGCACCTCGATCCTCATTAAGGAGGAAGGGATTCAAAAACTGGCGGGGCTGCATGTGTTGGTCTGTGGTTTGGGTGGGGTTGGCAGTTATGCCGCCGAGGCCCTGTGCCGAGCAGGGGTCGGCCGTTTAACCCTGGTGGAGCACGATACCGTGGCCAGCTCCAACATCAACCGCCAGCTCCACGCCACCCACGACACGGTAGGTCAAAAAAAGATTGAGGTGATGGTGGGTCGTATGCAGGCCATCAACCCCAACTGCCAACTGGACCCCAGGGATCATTTTATCACCCGTGAGACCATACCTGAGCTGCTGGATACCGCCCAACCCCATGTGGTGCTGGATGCCATCGACTCCCTCAACTGCAAAGTGGGGCTGATCGTAGAGAGCTACCGCCGGGAGCTGCCCATCTACAGCTCTATGGGGGCTGGTGGAAGAGTGGACCCCACCAAAATTGAGCTGAGTGATCTAACCAAAACCCACACCTGCCCTTTGGCCCGCAAAGTGCGTTTAAGAAGTCGCCGTGAGGGGGTTAAAAAAGGGGTGATCTGTGCATGGTCCAGCGAGCTTCCCGCCGCGCCATTACCGCCAGAACCGGTTAGCCAGGGCCGCCCTAGAGCGGTCAATGGCACCATTAGTTACCTACCGGCACTATTTGGTTTAACCTTAGCAGGGCGTATTGTGCAGACCCATCTACAAGAATAATAAGCTTTGTTAACATGTAGTTAGAATATAAAAGTGAACATTAACATTCGCTTATAAAATCTAGCTCATCACCCTATTTAACGTTTTTGTCTTCCCATCCCCCACACACCCTTTTAGACTGTGTTCGGGGGGAAGTAATTCATAGGGGCCAACGTCGGTCCTTATGAAAGGCATTTGTTAATTACCACCAGGAGTGAGGCAAACCATGCAAGAGGTCATCGATCTGTGGAAGAAGGCTGTTCGTCACGAAGCACTCACGGTTAATTTTTACAGTCGTGCATCGGAAGTGACCGACAACGACGAGTCTCGTATGCTCTTCATTCAGCTTTCTGAGATGGAGGGTGGACATATTCAGGAACTGGTGGACCAAGCGGCCAAATCCAGCTGCATGAAGGACAGCGGTGTAGATCTAAAAGACTATGCCGACTCGCTGGAGAGTGACGAAGGTCATGAGTTCTCTGATGAAGAAGAGAAAGCATTTGTTGCTGGCGACATGCGTACCGTTTTAGAAATTGCCCTGCGTCATGAGCGCGGTGCGGTGGCTATGTATGGTGAACTGCAACAGAAGACCAGCGACAACGACACCAAAACCTTCTGTAAAGAGCAGGTGGAGAACGAAAAGAAGCATGTCCATGAACTGGAAACCATGCTCAACTCCCTGGATCTTTCAGCAGAAGACCGCCCCGGCCTGTAAGCTGAGGACCCCATACCCGTGTCGATCATCACACGGTAGGATGGAGATACAAAAAAGCCCCGCCATTTTGGTGGGGCTTTTTTTATCGTCACGCAGGCGGCTGACTGTTACTGAGCCCAAAGCTGTTTTACAGCACAGCGCTTAGGGGTTGCCGCTCCGTCCGGGTTGCGCACAGGGTAGATTCTACCGCGGCGTATACCCTGCGAACCCGGCGCATTTGGCCCGACCACACCACCAGGGCGCCGCATCAGACCCCAGTGTGGTGATGCATCACGCAAGATCTGGCTTAGATCCGCACCTGAATATTGGGCATTTTACCGCACAGAAGATGCTTTTTATAACGGTGCGTTTGCTCTGGGTTAAAGAACATCAGGGCATCCTTACCCTCAACCTGTTTGACCCGCCACACCTGACAGCCACTAAAGTAGTGGGCATCCTCCACCGTCAACCCATGCTCCAGGGTAACCAGTGAGCGGGCTTGGTGGGCTGGGGTCCATTGGTAGGCCGCTGCGGAGCGCTCGGCCACCGAGAAGTTGGCCGCTTTTTTAACAATAAACCCATTCTCATAGTTAAAGACCGACAGGAACTTACCCTTTTGACAATCAAACCCTGCATAGATCAGGTTTTGCATAAACAGGGGGATGGTGCAGATGGTCAAATGCCCCTCAATAAAGGTATTGGGGTCATGTTTGGGGCCGGTAATGACCAAGGTACCATCCTCAGCCAGCATGTCATAAATCCGATCCAAAAAAAGCCCCACATTGCGTTGATGCTCAATCACATGGGAACAGAGGATAACATCATAGGGTTGATCGGGTTGATGCTCAAAAAAGTCCTCTTGACGGTCCGCATCTGGCGCATATTTATCAATACTGGTCACCTGTAGCCCAAACAGACGCATCAGCTGGGTATGCTGCCCAGAGCCCGAGCCGACATCCAGCGCACGGATCGGCCGCTCCCCACGGGGTGCTGGCAAGGTTAACAGATACTCCAACAGCGTACAGAAGCTCCAGTCAATCTGCATCACATCATATGTCTGGGACATCACATCTCCAACCCCATAAAAAACGTGCTTCGATCAAGGGCCCACAGCCCCCTTGACGCAGGTTCACTCACCGCGCCACGGGCAGTTGTTTGGCCATTTGGTCCAAAGGTTTATACCACTGTCCGGGCGCCTGTTGACGCAATAGTTTTAAGCTGGGGTATAGGGGGGTATGCTCCCCGTGCAAACCCCAGAACCAATTGGGGCTGTAGGGAAGTAACACCCAGACCGGGCAGCCCAGCCGTCCGCCGATATGGGCGGTACTATTATCGATGGTCACAATCAGATCACAGCTGGCCAACTGCACGGAAAAACCGTGTAGATCAGTCAGGGCATCCACCGTCTCATCCACCTGCATATCGCAACCGTGCTGGGCATTTAAGGCGGCCACCTCTTCGTGTACCGCACCATACTGCACACTCACAAACAGACAAGCCTGCCCCCACTGCGCCAGAAGTGGCGCCACCAGCTCAGAGAGGGCAATATTACGCAGTTGGTTACGGTAGCCCCCGGTTTTCCAGGAGAGCCCAACCACCAAGCGCCCCTTGGCCTGGGCTTGATAGTGTGCCCGCTTGTGGGCCACCTGCTGTTCATCCACCCCCAACACCGGCTGGCCCGCCGCACAAAAACGGCTGTTCATACCCACCCGCGCCCAAAGGGTACCCAGGCAGAGACGATAATCAAAGCGCTGATCTTGCCAGTCGTCGGGGTTTTGCCAGCGGGGTAGCCACTCCATGGCCTGGGGAAATTTAACGGCCTTTAACAGAGGGATCAAACGGGCATCCACCTCCACACAGACCCGCGTAGCCGGTGGCAGGTGATGCAGGGCCTCCAAAAACAGCGCCTCATCACCAACCCCTTGCTCAGACTGGATAAACAGACGTTTTCCGGCCAGCTCCTTAAGATCGGCACCGGGCCAAAAAGGCCAGGAAAAATGGCGCCGCTGGGCTAAAAAATGGGGCTGTTGCAGACGCTGCTCAAACCATGGGAACCAGGCATCATAGCGCTGTTTTAAATAGTAGGCCGAAGCCAGATGGGGCTGAACCTCCCCCCCCTCTGGATGGATCTTCAGTGCTTGATGCAAAGCGTGGATGGCCCGCTCCAGATCCCGCTGCTGGAGATAAGACACCCCTTTATTAAACCAGGCGGTGTAGCAGGTGGGGTCTAAGCTCAACGCCTGATCAAACGCCTGTATGGCCGCAGCATGTTCTTGCATGGCGGCCCGTAACACCCCAAGGGTAATATACCCCTGGTAGCGCTCTGGGTGCTCTGCAAGCAGCTGTTTACTCAGGGTAAGAGCTTGTGCAAGCTCCCCCATATTTTGCCAAGCATGGATCAAATTATTCAGGGCATTAAAGTGACCAGGCTGCTGTGCCCTGTAGGCTTGAAACTGCTGTGCGGCCTGTGGCCATTGGGCTTTTTGATAGTAGATGACACCCAGGTTATAGTGTGCGGTGATCTGGGTAGGATCCAGCTGCAAAATACGCTGATAACCCGACAGCGCATCATCCAGCGCCCCTGCCTTCATCCAGGCATCGCTCTGCATAAATTTTAAACGGATCAACTGGGCGTAGTGGGCATTCAGGCTGGTTTGCAGCTGTGCCATGCCTGTCTCAAACTGGCCCGCATCCAACAGCTGTTTAATCTGTTCAATCTGCGCACGGCTGGTTAGATCTTCTTGAGTCTTGCCCATATTAACCATCTCTTTCCATGGCTCTTTTTCTGACCCAAGGATCGCAATTATGCCCTCGACAGCACTGCCCGTCACTGTACGTTATGCCACGGTTTTTTTCAAATCCTGCTCCTAAAACGACACAAAAGCGGGTAGAATGTCTGCATTTTTCCCCATCCATCGCCAAACCATGAGCAAAGGTTGCGAGTTGACCATGCAGACTGAAGACTTTTCCAAAAAGGGCCAAAAGCTCATTGAGATGTACACAAGCATGGCCAAAGATGGCTACCTGATCGGCAATGGTGCCTACATTGAAAGCGCCTTCAATGATTTCTCCATCCGCGCCTACCGTACCTTTTTAAAACCCTATCTGGTCACCGATGAGATCCAATCCCTTTTGGATTATGGATGTGGTGGTTCAAACTGGCAGCAGTCGGATTTTGATGAAGAGAGTGCAGAGTCGGCCCAAGCCTACTTTAAGCTACAAAAAGTCTGCTACTACGAGCCTGGACGCCAGATTGACCAACGGCAAAAAGTAGATGCGGTCATTAGCTTTGATGTGCTGGAGCATGTCTTTATTGCCGATATTCCCAAGGTGCTTAACGACATCTTCTCCTACGCCAACAAGCTGGTTATTTTAAACGTCGCCTGTTACCCCGCCAACGCCCGCCTGCCCAATGGGGAAAATGCCCACATCACCGTGCGGCCTGCCCAGTGGTGGAAAGGGATGGTGGACAGCATTGCGCTCCAGTACCCAGATATTCACATTTTCCTGATCTGCTCGGACAAAACCCGAAAAAGTGCCAACTTCCCCCTCTATCGTGCGGGAGAGTGGTTACAGAGTGAGCAGTTTTGTATTCCCTAACGCCCCAGCACTCCCCCCCATCAACGCCCCAACCCTAAGGGGCGCTGAGCGCTTGGACACTGGCCAACAGCAACTGTAAGCCCTGTTCCAGATCCGCCGGACAGATCGCCTCACTGGGGTGATGGCTCACCCCGGCGGCCTCGCTGGCGATAAAGAGCAAACCCCGGTTGTGAAGATCCGGGATCTGTACATCATGCCCCGCACCGGAGGCCATGTTTAGGGTGGGGATCTGCTGCGCATGGGCCACCTGTTGGATCTGCGTGGCCCACGTTTGACTCAAACGGTCGGGCATGGTCTCCCCCAGCATCTCCCGTGCATCGGCCCGGTGGCCCAACCGTTCGGCCAAGGCGTGATCAACCTCAGCCATCCGTGCAGAATCCGCACCCCGTATATCCAACTGCAACTGCATGCCCCCTGGCCGCTCAAAGGCGGGCCAACGCACCCCCTGCTCCTGGGGGTTGGCGACCAGCAGTTGGGCGGCCTCCAGCACCTGATCCACCCCCCAGCGCATCGACATGGGCTGCCCCCCGGTATGAAAACGGTGGGGGCCGGTCAACCTAACCTCAGCCCCCTGCGCCGTGCCATAGGGGCTTGCCGCCGCCAAACGCTGGGCCTGAGCCGGATCCACACAGAGCAACGTGGCATCGTCCCGCCCCACATTGGGGGCACAGTGGCAGGGGGTCACGGTCATGCGGAGCGGCCGCTGGGGTTGGTCTAGGCTTTCGGCCAACTGCTGGATGGCCAAAATAAGCGCGGCAAAACCTGGCAACGCCAGCCCCGCCAAGGGCCAGCGCTGGCGCAACGAACCGGCGATACCATGCACCACCCCCACCACCGGCTGGCCCTGCTGTTGCCGCTGATGGGCCAGGATAGGCCCCTGTTCAATATGGATCTCCAACAAGCCATGGGTGGTGGCCGCCTGTACTGGGGAGGGATCTGTACCCCGGCACCCTTGCAACGCCTGCCAGAGTGTCTCTCCATGGGCATCCACCATCTGTTGGGCTTTGGCCGGGGTCAACACCCCGCAAGCCCCTTTACTGCCCAGGCAGGAGCTACGAAAACGGGCAGACTCCTCCCCCCGCCAAGCGATCACCCGCAGGGGTCTGCTCCCCTCCCCTTGCTGCTGTAGCTGCTTAAGCACCGTCAACCCCGCAGCCACCCCCAACACCCCATCGTAGCGCCCCCCATTGGGCACACTATCCAGGTGGGAGCCCATGGCCATGGCCGGTTGCTGCGCATCACACCCTGGGGGCACCCAGGTACCATAGCTGTTGCCCCAGGCATCCACCTGAGGGGTCACACCCAGCTGCTGCAACTGGCGGCGAAACAGCTGCTGCACCGCATCCTCTTCAGGTTGGTAGGCCAGACAGTTGCGCCCCTGTTCACCCTGACCCACCGCAGCCAGCGGGTTAAAAAATGATTCAAACAACCTCAGCATGATCAACTTTCTCAGTTTGGCCGTTGTGGCGGCATCGGCTCAGAACCGCCCCCCATGGTGTGGGGGGGGGGTAGATACCCAAGGTGATGGATTCTCATGTGCTGGTAGCCCGGTCAGCCGTCCGGCCCCATGAAGCACCAGCCCCTTGCTGTGGCCTCACCCATCCGGTTTGGCCCGTCATAAACCAGCCTGCCCCATAGAGCCACTACCGTTTGCTAAACCGGGCGCCGGTGGGGGTCTGGGCCTGTTGGGACGCATCGACCCTGCCAAGACCCATCGTCTTGGCGGGCACCAAAGCCGCCCTCCGTTTGCTAAGCTGGGTGCCGGTGGTACCTGCCACTGTACACAACCTTCGGGCAACCGAGGTGCCTTGCTCGGCTCGACACAGCCTGCCCCATAGAGCCACCACCGTTTGCTAAACCGGGCGCGGGTGGGGATCTGGGCCTGTTGGGACGTATCGACCCGCCAAGATCCATCGTCTTGGCTTGGCACAGCCTACCCCATAGAGCCACCACCGTTTGCGCGACAGGGCGCGGGTGGGGATCTGGGCCTGTTGGGACGCTTCGACCCGCCTAGGCTACTTTCTTGGCTTGGCACGGGCGGTGGCCTGGGCCTGCCAGGGATCTTCCGGCCAGTGGTGTTTGGGGTAGCGCCCCCGCAGCTCTTTGCGTACCTCTGGCCACGTGGTGTCCCAAAACCCTTTAAGATCACGGGTTACCTGCACCGGGCGCCGTGCCGGGTTGAGTAGATGCAGGGTGATGGCAATGTTACCCCCACCCAAGCGTGGACTCTCCGCCAACCCAAACAGCTCCTGAATACGCACCGCCAACACCGGCTGCTCACCCTGGACATAGTCGAGCTTAATGCGGGAGCCACTGGGCACCCCATAGTGGGTCGGCAGGGTCTGTTCCAAACGCTGCTGCTGGGGCCAATCCATCATCGCTTGAAGGATCTCCACCATGTTCAACCGTTCCAGTTGGCTGCGTCGGTTTATGCCGCTGATAAAGGGTCCCAACCACTGCTCCAACCCCGCCAGCAGCGCCTCTTCCGTCATCTGCGGCCACCCTTGCTCCAGTGTGGCCATAAGCTGCATGCGGGCTTTTAGTTGATGGGCTGCGGGGCTCCAGGGCAACACCGCCAACCCCATACGCTTAACCCCCGTCAGCATGGCCGCCAAGACAGCTTCAGCGGGGGCCTCTCCCTGCAACGCCTGCTGGGCTAACACCAGCGCCCCAAAACGCTGTTGACGGTTGGCCTCTACCCGCTGTTGACGATCCGACCAGACAATATGCGCCTGCCACACCAAGCTGTCGGGAAACTGCTGCATGAGGGCATCCTGTTCCAAGCCCATGGCCAGATAGGCCCGTCCCTCCCCCTCCCCTGCATCCAGCGCGGGGATAACCAGCAAGGGCTCCCCACTGATGGGGTCCCGTTCATCCACCCGCACCCCGCGCCCACTGGCCAACCGGTAGACCCCACGCTGGCCATGGCGTAACTGGGCCACCCGGTCGGGATAGGCCGCCACCAGCAGCAACGCCAAATCCCCCTGAGCCTGCTGCTTGGGGGATACCTTTAACAAACGCCGTAGCTGGTTGGCGGCCCGTACAATGGCGGCCAGTGCCCCTTCATCCCCACCCCCGGCATCCCCCCGTTGCCGAAAGCGCACCAACATCTGCCACCGTGCCTGCAGATCCAAATTGCGTTGCCGTGACCGTAGCGGGTCCCGTTCACTGAGCAGGGCCGCCACATCACAGGCCATGGCTTGGCTGGCGGCATCGTCGCACACCGTCACCATATGGGCCAAACGGGGGTGCAGCGGCAGGGACGCCATACGCCGCCCCTGGGGGGTGATGCGATGGTCGGCATCCACCGCCTGTAAAGAGATCAACAAAGCCCAGGCCTGGGCCACCGCCCCTGTAGGCGGTGCATCCAACCACGCCAGTTGCTGGGGGTCGGGCATGCCCCACAGGGCCAGCTCCAACATTAATGGGGCCAAATCTGCTTCACGAATTTCCGGTGGGGTGGCCGGTTGCAAACCCCGCTGTATGGTCTCGGACCACAACCGGTAACAGACACCAGGGGCCATACGCCCCGCCCGCCCCGCCCGCTGCTGGGCTGAGGCGTCTGAAATACGCAGGGTCTCCAGCCGGGTTAAACCGTTACCGGGGTGAAAACGTGGCCGTTTACAGCGCCCGCCATCCACCACCACCCGGATCCCCGGTATGGTTAAGCTGGTCTCCGCAATATCGGTTGCCAAAATGACCCGCCGCCCCCCCTCTTGCCAGGGTTTAACCGCCCGGTCTTGCTGCTGGCTGCTCAGCTCTCCATAGAGCGGCAGCAGGGTCACACCCTGGGGCAGGTTGGCGTTTAAATCTGCTTCCACACGGCGGATCTCACCGGCTCCTGGTAAAAAAGCCAGCAGATCCCCCGGCGACTGATCCAGCGCTTGGCGAATGGTCGCTACCATGGCGGGCACCAGATGGGGCGCCTCTTGCGCCCGGTAGCGGATCTCTACCGGGTAACTGCGCCCATGGGCCTCAATAATGGGCGCCTCGCCCAACAGGGTGGCCAGTTTTTGGGTCTCTAAGGTGGCGGACATCACCAGCACCCGCAGATCATCGCGCAGCTGCTGAAGATCCAGGGTCAAAGCCAAGCCCAGGTCACCCTGTAAGGAGCGTTCATGAAACTCATCAAACAGGATCGCCCCCACCCCTTGCAGCTCAGGATCCTGCTGTAGGCGCCGGGTTAGGATCCCCTCCGTCACCACCTCAATACGCGTCTGCGGGCTCACTTTACGCTCAAAACGAACCTGATAACCGACCCGCTCCCCCACCGGTTCCCCCAGCAGGTCAGCCATACGCCTGGCGGCGGCGCGGGCGGCCAAACGCCGGGGCTCCAGCATCAAAATCCGCTGCCCAGCCAGCCACGGGGCATCCATCAACGCCAGGGGCACAACCGTGGTTTTACCCGAACCTGGCGGGGCACAAAGGATGGCACAGGGGTGTTGGCTGAGGGCCTGTTGCACATCGGTTAAGGATGCAACAATGGGCAGGTCCGGGGGGGTAAACATGGCAGCTCCGTGCAGAAAATAGAGCCTCTACCATACCGATCTGTTTGCGCTCAGACAATCTCTTCTCCCCCAGCTTATGGATGGTGTTATGATGAGCCCGTTCCCTGAGCACACCTGAACCTGTGAAGATAGAGTAATACGGTGCAGACACCTACCCCGATCCATTCTGTCCATACAGTACCGCTGCCACCGGCCATGCGCCGCCGTGCGCTGTTGCGTTTTATACCGCTGCTGGTGTTAACCTCTGGCTTACTATTTTTGGTCATGTGGATCCCCTGGTGGTTGGATGGACAGCTGCAAGTTCAGTCTGAAAAACTGCGTCACCAGGCGCAGCTAACCTTGGTTAAACAGCGCCTGGACAACAGTTTTCAGGTGGTGGTGCAGGATCTTAAACTGCTCAGCGGCAACCCCAGTCTAATGCGCTATCTGACCCGCAGCGACGAACCCCACCGCCAACAGGTGGAGGCGCAGTTTTTACGGTTTGCCAATATCCGGGGGGTGTATGACCAAATCCGCCTGCTGGACCACAACGGTATGGAGCTCATCCGCATTAACCGCTCTGAAGGGCGCAGCGCGGTGGTGCCAGCCTACAAGCGCCAATCCAAAAAACACCGCTACTACTTTAAACAGAGCTGGGCCATGGCACCGGGGCGTATTTATGTCTCCAAAATGGACCTGAATATGGAGAATGGCCAGATCCAACACCCCTTAAAACCGATGATCCGCTTTGCCGTGCCCATTGCCGACCTACAAGGACGCAAACGGGCTGTGGTGGTGTTGAACTACCGCGCCCAACAGGTGTTGGACCTGTTTAAAAATGCCATGACCATCAACCGCAGAGGGGCCATGTTGTGCGATGCCGATGGCTACTGGATGGTCGGCCGCACCCCCCAGGAGGAGTGGGGGTTTATGTTTGACCATGGGTTGCGGTTTGATACCCGCATGGCCAAAACCTGGCAAGAGATTACTCAGCAGCCCCAAGGGGTGATTGAAAACAGCGACGGGCTGTTCTTTTTCCGTACCGTCGACCCGATCTCCCAACTCTGGCGGGATCATACCGACACCCCCCCAGTGTGGGCCAAAAACTACCACTGGAAGGCGGTGTCGTGGATCCCCCCCCATGCTTGGCCTACCCCATGGAACAGCCCCTTTTGGATCTTAACCTACATACTGCTGCTGAGTTTGGCGGCCATTGCCTTATGGCAGCTGCTGTTGGGACGTATTAAACAGGGCTATTGGGTGCAGGAGATCGCCCACAGTGAATCCCGCTTACGGGCGGTGTTTGATAACGCCGCCGTCGGCGTGGCGGTGGTGGATGACCAGGGTATGGTGCGTCAGGCCAACGCCACCTTGCTGCGTATGTTTGGTATGCAGTCCCACGGGCCGTTATGTCTCCACTGGCCCTCTTTTATTCACCCCGAAGAGAAGCTCACCGTAGAGGAGCTGTTGGCGGGCATGTCGCGCCACAACAAGCAGGCTCCATCCCGCACCATCCGCCATGAACGGGCGGGACAGTGGTGGTATGCCCGGACCTTTATCTCCCCGGTGTTTAATGAAGATGTCGCCACCCCTCTGGCCATGCTCATTTTAGAAGATGTCAGTGAGTGGGTAGAGGCCGACCGTAAAGAGCGTGAGCTGCAAGATCAGCTGCTGCACATGGGCCGGGTGAGCCAAATGGGGGAGCTGGCGGCCTCTCTGGCGCATGAGGTTAACACCCCCCTGGGGACCATTGTGAACTATGCCCAAGGGGCGCTGCGGCGCATGGATAACGGCCACTGCGACACCAAACAGTTGGCCACCGCCCTGCGGAGTATTGATGGCCAAGCCCGGCGCATTAGTGCCATTATCAGCCGGGTCCGGGGCTTTATGACCAAACAGGAAGTACCGCCCCTTAAACGCTTTAATATGCTGGATCTGCTACAAGATACCCGAACCTTCTTGGAACCACGCTTGGAACGCACCCAAGCAGAGGTTGACATCCAACCGAAAGTAGGGGACTTTTTTATTAAAGCGGATCCTATTCAAATGGAACAGTTGGTGATGAACCTGCTCTTCAACGCCGTTGAGGCGATGGAGTTTAACACCGAACACCCCAGACAGGTCTCCATACAGTGTGTCGCGCAGTCGCCGGGCACCCTGCAGCTTGTGATTGTGGATAACGGCCCCCCCATGGCCGCCGATGCACTGGAACAAGCCCAGGAGCCTTTTTACACCACCAAGCCCTATGGCATGGGTATGGGGCTGGCCATTTGCCGTACCATTGTGGAGAACCATGGTGGTGATTTACAGATGGCCCCCAACCCCGAGCGCGGTGCCACGGTAACCATCCTGTTACCCACGGGACTGGAGCAAGAACACCTAGTGTTGGAGCATGATCATGAGTAAAGCACGGGTCTATTTGGTGGAAGATGATGCCGACTTCCGGCAATCTCTCTGCTGGTTACTGGAGTCGATTGAGGTTGAGGCGATCTGCTGTGATGGGGGCGATGCGTTCCTGGAGAAGTGGAACCCTGGCGAGCCCAGCTGCATTATTTTGGACCTGCGCATGCCCCGCATGGGGGGGCTGGAGCTACAAAAGCGTATTCGAGATCATGACCAAAACACCACGGTGATCTTTTTATCCGGCCACGGCACCCTACAGACGGCGGTACACGCCATGAAACAAGGTGCCGCCGATTTTTTTGAAAAACCCTTGGATGAACAACGCTTTCTAGATCGGGTTCAGGAAGTTCTGTTGGATCTGGAAGCACGCAAACAGACGGTTGCCGGACAGAGCGTGCTGCTTAAGGCGCTCGAAGAGCTCACCCGCCGGGAACGGGAAATTTTTGAACTGCTGCTGCAAGGCCACACCACCAAGCAGATGGCGGAAAGTTTAAATGTCTCCAACCGCACCGTCGACACCCACCGCGCCAATATATTGGGCAAGCTCGAGGCCCGCTCCATGGTTGAGCTGATCTCCCGCTACCGAGATGTCCCCCTCTAAGCGGCGGCCCTGCCCAATCTTAGTAAGTCACCCCCATCGCCGGAGCCTGAAAACAGCCCCGTTAAGAGAGCCACACCATGTCTGACAAAGCGCGTATTCTGGTGGTGGATGATGCCCCGGAAAACATCGCCGTGATAAGCAACACCTTGAAAGAGGACTATACAATCCTTGCCGCCACCCGTGGTGAAAAGGCCTTGGAGATTGCCGCCAAGACCCCCAGCCCAGATCTGATTTTGCTGGATATTATGATGCCAGGTATGGATGGCTACGAGGTGTGCCGCCGCCTCAAGAGCGCCCCGGCCACCCGCAGCATTCCCATTATCTTCCTCACCAGTAAGGATACGATTTTGGATGAGGCCAAAGGGCTGATGTTGGGCGCGGTGGATTATATGATGAAACCGGTGGATGCCACCCTGGTTAAAGCGCGCATTCGTGCCCACCTGATGCAACAGCAGATGTGGAAAAAACGGGAAGCCAACCTGCTGGACCACATTCTACGGTTGGAGGCCAAGCTGGCCCTGCAAGAGATCAAGTGACCCCTCGTTTAAAAGATGCACCGGTGGGGGTTGCAAGCCGTTAAAGGTGGTCATTTTTACCAAGGTGTAGTGGGCCATATCCAAAAACACCAAGCGCTGCCCCACCTGCAAAGGGTGCGGAAAGCTGTAGAGACCAAAATAGTCCCCAGATAGGCAGGAGTGCCCCCCCAGCCGATAGGTGTGTGCATACTCTTGAGCCCGCCCCGCGCCCCATAGGGTCGGACGCCAGCCCAGATCCAGCACATCGGTCACATGGGCAGCGGCAGAGACATCCAACACCACACTGGGCAGCTCGGTGTGGATAATATCCTCCACCTGGGCCACCAACACCCCACTGCCAAACACCGCCCCAGCCCCAGGCTCCAAAATAACCTGCACCCCATAACGGGCGCTAAAAGCCTTAATCAACTCAACCAACCGGTCACGGTCATAATCTGGGTGGGTGATTAAATGCCCCCCGCCAAAATTGACCCACTTGAGCTTAGGCAGCCACACGCCAAACTTGGCCTCTACCGCCGCCAGCGTCTCTGCCAGGGCCTCAGGACCCTGCATACAGAGGGTGTGAAAGTGCAACCCTTCCAGGCCATCCACCGCATCGGCCTCAAACAGCGCAGCAGGTACCCCCAGGCGGGAGCCCGGTTGGCAAGGGTCGCAGCTGTCAAAATCTGTACGGGTAGAGTGCTCGGGGTTGATGCGTATGCCCACCGAAGCGCTGCTGTCACGTAGGTGCGTCTTATAGCGCCGCCACTGGCCAAAGGAGTTAAACACAATATGGCTGGCATGTTCTGCGTAGTAGGCCATCGCCTCAGGTTGATAGGCCGGTGCGTAGAGATGCAACGCCCCCCCAACAGCCTTTTTCCCCAACTGGGCCTCATGCAACGAACTGGCGGCGACCCCATGCAGATAGGGCTTTAAGTACGCCAACGCCTGCGCATGGGCAAACGCTTTAAGCGCCAGGATTATGGTGGCCCCACTGCGCTGCGCGACATCCGCCAGGATGCGACCATTTTGCATTAATCTTTGCCCATCCAACAGGTAGTGGGGGCTGGGGATCTTGGTCAGATCAAGCTGCCGCACCAGGCTCTCACCCGGCAGGTCCGTCATGGGGTCTTCGATCCAGCTGGTTGGAGTGATGCTCATGGGCCACCGGCCTAAACAGAGGGGAAAAATTCGGGGGATGGGGGTCTGTCAAGCTGACCGCACCACCCTATCGCCGCATTTAATCACACCTTAGCAGCTTTGAGGATCTTTTTTTCGCACATTTGTCACACGTAATTTGCTTGATCTCCCCCCCTATCCCGATCATTATCTGAACGCCCTCTGTGTTGGCATGGATCCTTTGTCTGGAGTAGATGTACGATGAGCCGAATCATGATCATCGGTTGTGGCGGTGTAGCCTCTGTGGTGGTCCATAAGTGTGCCAGCCGACCCGATATCTTTAGCCACATCACCTTGGCCAGCCGTACCCTGAGCCGCTGTCAAACCCTCACCGATAAGCTACCGGACCATTTTGCCCCCATTGAGCTGGCTCAGGTGGATGCTGACGCTGTGCCGGAACTGGTGGCCTTGATTAAAAAGAGCAAGCCGGAGCTGGTGATCCATGTGGCCCTGCCCTATCAGGACCTTACCATTATGGAGGCCTGTTTACAGACCGGGGTACACTATCTAGACACCGCCAACTATGAGCACCCCGACGCTCACGGTTTTGAATATAAAGAGCAATGGGCCTACCACACACGCTTTAAAGAGGCCGGTTTAATGGCGCTGCTGGGGTGTGGTTTTGACCCTGGGGTGACCAACGTCTTTAGTGCTCATGCGCAAAAAAATCTGTTTGATCGCATTCAAACCATTGATATTTTTGACTGCAATGCGGGGGATCACCACCAAGCTTTTGCCACCAATTTTAATCCTGAAATCAACATTCGGGAGATCACCCAACCGGGCCGCTATTGGGAAAAAGGGGTGTGGAAGAGCATTCCTGCCCTCTCCGAAAGCAAGATGATTGATTTTCCAGGTATTGGCGAACGCCGGGGCTACCTGATTTATCATGAGGAGGAGGAGTCCCTGATCCAGAACATTCCGGGTCTGGAACGCATCCGTTTTTGGATGACCTTTTCCGAGGCCTACCTCACCCACCTGCGGGTACTGGAAAATGTTGGCATGACCCGCATTGACCCGGTGATGTACGAAGGCACCCCCATCATCCCCCTACAGTTTCTTAAAGCGCTGTTGCCCGACCCGGGATCTTTGGCGGAAAACTACCAGGGTCAGACCTCCATTGGCTGTCATATCCACGGCCAAAAGTATGGGCAGCCTAAGACGGTGAGAATTTTTAACATATGCGATCACGCCCAGTGCTACCAGGAGCTTGGGGCCCAGGCGGTCTCCTACACCACCGGTGTGCCCGCCATGATCGGTGCGGACCTGATGCTCAGCGGCCTGTGGAAAAAAGCGGGGGTCTACAATGTGGAGCAGTTTGATCCCGATCCTTTCATGTCACGCTTAAACAGCTTCGGCCTACCCTGGAGCGTGGAGACCCTAAGCCACGACACCTTTTAAGGGCCCCCAGGGCAGCCCCTCTACGGGATTATCCTTACCCATGCGCGCAGAGACAAACCGGACTTGGCCCCCCATGGACCCAAGCCGTATTGCCTATGGCCTTCAGCACAGCGGGAAAGCGCTGGCCCAGCAGACAAGGGCCCAAGCAGACGCTGAAAAGAGCCCCTGATGCTTTTTGTGGGGGGGAACGCCCCACCTAAGTGCGCGTGGGGGGGGGTGAAGACCGCAGGTATGGCGGATCAACCAACCGCGCCAACGGGGCGAGCTGTGGCTGGCCTATATCCAGGCTACCCCTTACACGTTAAAGCACCCGGGGAGCCGCGCCGCCGGTTAAACCCAGATCTGTCATAGAGCAGGGCTGACCGGCAACCCCAGGCCAGACCTAGACCAGCCAGGATAAAAGGCAGGATAAAAGCAACGGGGGCACCCTGTGGGGCTTGGTGCGCCCAGGCCGCCTACCCTGCCACCAAGGCCGGGGCAAGGTGGCCCCTAACCGTGCTGTTTGGCACCACCCCGGTTAGTAGAAACGCCATCCCCGTGCTTTGAGCAGGGCCTGTATATACTCAGCTTCCCGATCAAAATCATGCACAGAGCGGTTGGTGTTGCCATCATAAAAGGTGGGGCTTTTTTTAAAGTCAAACCCAAACACCCCCATGTGCGCCGCACCCATTTGGGTCACCATATCCACACACATCGCCCCGACTGAAGGGCGTGCCCCCAGTTGTTGATGCAGGGCATGCCACAGCGGCAGCGGATAAAAAATCTGGCTGGGATCTGGGTTATGCTCCCGCATGGAAGGGGACATCCACACCGTGTGGGCCGGTCTTTGATCGACAGGCCAGTGCGGAATGGTAAAGATCTGTGAAAACACATGCACATGAAACTTGGCGCCCTGCTGTTTGACATCCCGAATATAGCCACTGTTCATGCGTAAAACGATGTCATGCCCATCAATGGCCCCACCCAGGTTTTTTTGAAACAGGGAGGCGGCATTCCCCACCACAGCGACGGAACGTTTATGAAACAGGGTATGTAGATAGGCCTGGTCATGCTGCTCCGGTTTTAGACCATGCATGGTACTGCCCCTTCCTATGGTGCCTTAGACCGTCAGCCAAAGCCGCAGCCCGTCACCGTTCGTGTGCTTGATGAAACAAAAAATGGTGCGCCAGATCTTGATTAACCCGGCTCAATTGCAAGATCTCCTCCCGTACGGAGGCATCTGCCGTTTGTTGGCGAATGGCCTGTAAAAAGGCATCGCGGTTGGGCAGGGTTAAAAAGTGACTCTTCTTCAGCCACAGCCCCACCCGCCAACCGCTAATACCCTGGATCTTTGGGGTGTTGCTCTCCCCAACAAACAGCGGAACACCCAAAAAGTTGGCCGCCACCACATAGTGAAAACGGTCGGTTAAGATCGCCCGGCTCTTGTTTAGGATCGAGAAAAAACGCTGCTCATCGGCACAGTTCACAAAGTCACAGCGGTGGCCAAAGTGGGCCTGTAGCGCTTTTAAAGCCGCCACATCCTCCAACGCCGGTTGACGGTGGGCCCCCATGACAAAAGCACAGCGAAGGCCCAGCGTTAACGCATGCTCCACATAGTCAATGGTCTCCGCCACCGGGGTGGCCACACCACTGCTCAGGCACAGATCATAAGCAGGCACCTGGTCATCCAGCTCTAAGGTGTGCAAAAAAAGCGGGAGGGAGTCATACCCCTGCTGCACGGGCACCCCCATCTGCTCGGCCACCTGTTTGGAGATGGGATCTCGCACCACCACCCCATCCATCACCCGTAGCACCTTTTGGTACAGACGCTGGGCCAGCTGATCGTCGGCACTTTGGGGTTGCTGCGCCTTACCGTAGGGAAAAAGCGAACCATTCACCAGCATCACCGGGGTGGCCATCCAACGTTTGGCGTACCAAGCCAGCCACAGCAGCATACGGGCCGAACCACGCAACCGGTGCAGGGTTCCCTCCATATTCACCACCACCAGGTCGGCCTCTTCCATCAATACCGAGGTGAGAATGTTGGTGTCGTGAAACTGCTCAGCAAAGGCTTTTTCCTCAAACTGGGCTTCCTCTGTCACCACAGGCTGGGCATGGTGGCTGTAGTTAACCGGCATGGTCCGCACCATACAGCCACGGGCTTGAAAACCACGAACCAACGCTTGAGAGGTGCCATGACAGCCATGGTGGTAGGTGCCCGAAGTATCATTAATAATCAAGACACTTTTCATGCGCCACGCCCCCCTTGCGACAACCAGCTTGGCAGGGTTTTTAACACCGCAGCAATGCCATGAGACCACTGATATTTAACCGGGTTGCGCAGCAGTTTCAGGCTACGGTACCAGTAGCTCTCGGTTCCCTGCACCCCCCAACGCCAGCTGGGCTGTAGCGGCAGCAGGACCATGGTGGGTTTATCCAGCGCACCAGCCACATGTACGGTGCTGTTGTCGATAGAGATCACCCCATCACACGCCTCAACCTGGGCGGTAAAGTCATCCAAAGAGGCCATGGCATCCACGGTTTCATCCTGATAAAGCGTACACCCCAACTGTTGGCGCAGGGCGTCACACTGCGCTTGCACCGCCCCATACTGAAGATTGACAAAAAAACAGTGGCTACCAAAGCGGGCCTGCAGCGGGGCCATGAGCACCGGTAGGGGGATGGAGCGTTCATCGGTAAAGGCTTCCGCTGAGGTTTGCCAGGAGATCCCAATAATGGTTTTGCCTTGGGCCATCTGCTGATAACGACGGCGGAGTTCCGTCACCAAAGGGGCATCGGCCTGTAGGTAGGCACGTTGGGGCACAAGCGGAAAACCCCGTTCATCACACAAATATTGAAACAGGCTGTTGGCAAAAGCGCGGTAGTCAAACCGGCTATTATCGGGCAGCCCCTGGGAGCCTTTAACCAGAAAACGTACCCTTTTATGGGCAAAGGAGCGCTCAAAAAGGGGCATTAAACGGGCGTCACACTCCCACACCACCTCGGCCCCCCGCGCCAACAGGGCAGGCAGCTGGGCAGCAAACATCACCTCATCCCCTACCCCTTGCTCTTGCATGACCAAAATCTGTTTGCCCTGCAGCGGTTGCCCCTGCCACATGGGCCATTGGGTATGGCGGTCCAGGTGGCTGGCTTCATGGGTCTTTAAACGCCAATGAAAACCCTGCCAAGCCTCCTTAAAACGGGCCATATAGAGCAGCAGTTCCGCACGGGCACTGTGCCCCCCGGCATGGCTGGGTTTAAGGGTTAAAAGCTGATCCAAGCAGGCCAGCGCGGGTTCCACCGCCCCCTGCTGCCAATATAAAATCCCTCTATTCAACCAAGCGGCCGCCAGCTCGGGTTGACGATCCAACGCCTGTTGATAGAAAAAAGCCGCCTCCTCCAACCGATCCTGCACAAACAGCAGGTGCCCATAGCCATTGAGCAGCAGAGGATGATCTGGCCAACGTTGCAACCCCTGCATATAAAGGGCCTGCGCGGCATTCAGTTGCTCTTGGTCCTTTAACACACTGGCCAGCCCCAGCAGAGACTCCAACAAGCTCTCATCCCGGCTTAAGGCCGCTTGAAAGGCCTCCTGCGCTTTCACCTTATGGCCCAGCTGTTGATAGATCAAACCGACCTTCTGGTAGGCCATGGCACTGTGGGGATGGTGGACCATACACCCCTGTAGCAGGTGCAGCGCCTGGGTTGGCTGATCCTGCCCCACCAGAATATCACTAAGGCACAACTGGGCCTGTAGATGGGTGGCATCTTTATCCAACAGCGTTTGCAGGTGGGTTTGGGCTTCGTCATAAGCCTCCTGCTCCAGCAGCACAAAGGCTAGGTTTAACAGGGCGGTTTCAAAACCAGGGTGGATCGACAGCGCCTGTCGGTAACAGCTTGCCGCGGCGGACCACGCCTTTTTTTCTGAACGGAGCACCCCTAAATTAACCCACGCCACCAAATTACGGGGTTGTAAGGCCACCGCCTGTTCAAAAAGCTGTTCGGCCTGCTCTTTGTGTTGCTGCATTAACTGCACAATGCCCAGATCGGTGAGGATTTTAGCATCTGGCCCCATGGTGAGCGCTTTGTCATAACAGTGCGCGGCCTGCGCCAACTGGGAGAGCTGCTGGTAGATCGTGCCCAGCAGATGCCACGCCCCAGGGCTGCGGTCATGGTGCGCCAAAAAGCGTACACAGGCCTGCTCAGCCTCATGGAAAGCACCATGGGCCAGCAACGGCTGCACATGCCGCGTTAAATCTTGCACCGAGCCCGAGGCCCAAGGTGTGGAGTCTGTATGCAAAAGTTTCTACTCTCTACCTGATAACGATCACACCCCGCCAGGGTATGATCCACCATGACAGTCAGAGCATGGATTATCCATACTCAGAACCGATTACGCAAAGATCCAAACCCCCACAGGCCATGGCAGGAGAGTTTGAACCCCAGCCCGCCCTTGGCTGAAAATGCGATCCAGGGGTAAACCTGGCCCTCTCCATAGCGCCGTTAACATCTCTTGCTCAGGGCTACATCGGCCCTCTCCACAGCGCTGTTGGAACCTCAACCGGGGTTGAACCAGCCCTGTCCATAGCCCCGTTGGCATCTCTAGTTCAGGACTGAATGGGCCCTGTCCACGGCGCCCCGTTTAAGTACAATCCACCGGCTCGCCCAAGGGTCCGACTTCTTTTATATAAGGGGGCGCCTGGATAAACCTATTCATCAGGAAAATCCCACCTACCTACAATTGAAAGCTTGACCTATGCATGGGACCCGCTAGAATCCAGCCTCTGTTCTTGCGATCCTTACCGGCCAGTCCACACACGTTGAGGCTACCCAGTTGTAACGCGCATCGCCAACCTGCTGCACACCCTGCGTCTATGTTTCACGATCATCCAGCCGTCAGGTTACCAGCCATTCTCCGCCTAACCATGGGCCTTGAGGTGTTTTGTGTTTGCCAAACTACTGCAAAAATATAATGAGGGCACGCAAAAGCGTGTCGGCCAAATTTTGGCCAATGCCGATGCCGAACGCCGCTCATTGATGAACCGTTTGCTGGAAAATGATAACAGCAGCAGCACCAAAAATGATCTTCTTAGTGGCCTGACCGTTGCGCTGGCGCTGGTGCCAGAAGCGGTGGCCTTTGCGTTTGTGGCGGGTGTAGAGCCGTTGGTGGGTCTGTACTCGGCCTTTATCATCAGCTTGATCACCGCCATTGTGGGTGGCCGCCCTGGTATGATCAGTGGTGCGACGGGTGCTCTGGCTGTGGTTATGGTTGCCTTGGTGGCCGAACATGGCATTGAGTACCTGTTTGCGACCGTGCTGCTCATGGGGGTTATACAGATCGCCGTGGGCTGGTTACGGTTGGGTAAGTTTATCCGTATGGTACCCCACCCGGTGATGTTGGGCTTTGTGAACGGTCTGGCCATTGTCATCTTTTTGGCCCAGCTTAAAAGCTTTCAGATAGAGGATGCCACAGGCGCCTCCCAGTGGCTTGGGGGTATGCCGCTCTGGACCATGCTGGGGCTGGTTGGTTTGACCATGGCCATTATCTACCTGCTGCCAAAGTTCACCAAAGCCATCCCCTCAGCCCTGGCGGCGATTATCTTTGTGTCACTGCTGGTGATCGGCCTGGGTGTGGATAGCCGCACTGTGGGGGATATGGCCTCTATTGCAGGGGGTCTGCCTGAGTTCCACATTCCCATGGTGCCCCTCAACCTGGAGACCCTGTATATTATCCTGCCCTACTCCATTATTCTGGCCGCCATTGGCTTGATCGAATCTCTGCTCACCATGAGCTTGATTGATGAGCTAACCCAAAGCCGGGGCCGGGGTAACCGGGAGTGTGTGGGTCAGGGTGTGGCCAACATTGTCACCGGTTTTTTTGGGGGTATGGGCGGTTGCGCCATGGTCGGTCAGAGCATGATCAACGTAAAATCCGGGGGGCGTGGCCGTCTGTCGGGGATTACCGCAGGGATCATGGTGCTGATGTTTATTCTGTTTGCCTCCTCCTTAATTGAGATGATCCCCATCGCCGCACTGACCGGTGTGATGTTTATGGTGGTAATTGGCACTTTTGAGTGGTCCAGCTTCCGTATTATGGGACGTATTCCCAAAACCGACGCGTTTGTCCTGATCCTGGTCAGCGGCATGACCGTAGCAACCGACTTGGCCATTGCCGTTATTGTGGGGGTGATTGTCTCCGCCCTGGTCTTTGCCTGGGAACATGCCCGTCAGATCCGTGTACACGCCTACATTGACGATACCGAAACCAAAGTCTATGAGCTGGAAGGCCCGCTCTTTTTTGCCTCCACCGGCTGGCTGCTGGACCGTCTGGATCCTGTAAAAGATCCCGACCGGGTGGTGATCGACTTTTATGGCTCTCGGGTCATGGACCACAGCGCCATTGAGGCCATTGATACCCTGGCCAACCGCTACCTGAATGAAGGGAAGGATCTGAAGCTGCGTCACCTGAGCCCTGAGTGCCAAGATCTACTGGCGGATGCGGGGGATTTGGTCGAAGTAAACTTGGATAAAGATCCCAAATACTGGGTGGCCGCCGACAAACTGGCCTGATCATACCCAGCCGATTCAAAGCCGAGCTCACCCTGTGTGGGCTCGGCTTTTTTGTGCCCTCTTCCTGGCCATGGGACCCCACCTCCATGGCCAAGGTGAGCATAGACCCAGGACGCCACAACCTCCCGAGCAGATCCTCCCCCTGCGATCCATACAGCCCAATCTAAACCGCGTTGCCTAAACCACCTGACCTCAATGGCGCCCCATCGACAGCCCGATCTAAGCCACCTGACCTCCATGCCGCTACCTAAGCCGCACCATCGACGGCCCAATCTAAGCCACCTGACCTCAATCGTTCGATCTAAACCACCCAACCTCAATGGCGCCACCTAAGCCGCACCATCGACGGCCCAATCTAAGCCACCTGACCTCCATGGTGCCCCATCGACAACCCAATCTAAGCCACCCGACCTCAATGGCGCCACCTAAGCCGCACCATCGATGGCCCGACCTAAGCCACCTGACCTCAATGGCGCCAGCTAAGCCGCCCCATCGACAGCCCGATCTAAACCACCTGACCTCCATGCCGCTACCTAAGCCGTACCATCGACGGCCCGATCTAAACCGTGGTTTCTAAACCCTATAAAGACATCACCTTAGACTGACAGCCAGCTGCTAGCGCTCTTTTTCATGCCTTTTTTAACCTTTTATCGCAACCATTTTGTCACCACGGCCACATAGCAGGTGTCGACATGTAAATGCTATTAACAACATGTTAACAGAAGTCTATTTCTTGGGTATTTTCAACATTCGCACGGAAACAAGCATCGTGACCTATCATTTTTTTTACAGATACCCCTCATAGATATGACAGCACAGGAATAACAGATATTTAGCTTTCTTTACATATCTTTACGAGAAAGCACCATGACTAACTGGTGCTTTTACCTAAGATATAGATAAGATACCCATAGAAGAAAATAGATCCACAGACAACTCTGGAACTCTATGTGAATTCCATGTAACATGTTAATGGTTTTTCTGAAACAGCCTCTATTTAGAGTACAAACTTTTATTCTTTAATGCCGTTTTATACTGAAGAGAAATCACCGGCATCGGCAAAAGGAGCCTAAGCTCCCCCTACAGGGCCTTACCCCCCAGGGGATCAGCCGACGGAACAAACGCTGTATCTAAAAGAGTGAAAGGGAAGAGGTCATCATGAATCGGAAAAAGGTACATAAAGATGAGCGCACCTGTACCATGTGTGGGACTAAGGTAAAAACCGACAGTCAGAAGCTCACCTTCTTGTGCGACCTCTGTCGTGGCAAAGCAGCTTCCATTCAGTTTAAAACCATCAACTCCAAACAAGCTATTTTCAATAAAAGCTAACCCCACCCCAGCTTAAAACGGCCCCCATACCCTGGGAGACAAACCGTCCATGCCCCCTTTAAGGTGTGTTGCAAGCATCCCCTGGGGCATGGCGCAAAGATGTGCGCCCCCCTAACACGCAAACACCGCCCATTGCCATGCACGGTATAAGAGGGATTATACGTTTGCCTAGAACGTGGCCAACCCCATAAAAAAACAGAGCATAAGCCCAAGACCACCGCCCCACACCTAACAGGGGCGCCCGACGATCTGGCCCAGCTTCGGGGGCACACGACCGACGTTGTAAGGGTAAGCGGATTGGGAAAACAGAGAGATCAAGCAGAAGAAGAGCAACAAACCGACAGGCGGGTTTAAACCACTACCATTTGTACTGGTATTTATACAGCGCATCATTCTGTACATCACCAAAGATATTTTTTCTTTTATCTTCGCTGTTGGGAAAGGCAAGGGGTGCCCAGTGGGTGGGTTTTCTTGCTTCAATAATCGCTTCGATATACTTGCTGTTATCGGCATGCTCTACCCAAAACTGCTTACAGTCGGTCATGACGATCCAGACTTTTTCAGGGGGCATTATATCAGCCACTGCAATCCATTCCATACGTCTCTCCAAAATGGTGTGCCCTTACATCCGCACAGGGCCTACCCCATACTTTATTAAGGTGCTCATCATACACCACCCTCCTGGCCTTGTCAGGCAGCAAGCACGCTTTTATCCCCCCCGACATTCGACGCCATCCTTTTTTAGACAACACCTATAGATTTTAGAGTTTTTAGGGAACTGTCCGGCCATCCAGCGACTCCTAAATGAGGTTCCAGCTGAACAGACAGCCGTACTGAACCCTGAAGATGCGATGGGGGTAAAATCTCTGCCCTCTGTTTAACCGTATGGAGTGTTCATTCGTGTCCATCACCACCGAAAAAAATGGCAATCTCTACACCATCTCCATTTTAGGCGATCTCAACCACACGCGGTTACAGGATTTCCGCATGGCCTATCAGTCTGCCCCGCCAGGGTCCCGTTTTCGGGTGAATCTAGACAAAGTAGAGCATATTGATAGCTCTGGCTTTGGCATGCTGCTGGTGCTTAAAGAGCGCTGTGAAAACATTAAGGAAGGGTTAACCCTGCTCAACCCTAACGATGCCGTGCGCAAGCTCCTGCTGGCCATGCAGTTAGACAAGCAGGTTACCATTAAATAAACCCGCCCCAACCGGCCTATCAGGCATATCCCCCATGGAGAGCCGACCCTTGGTCCACCCTTAAATCCTCCCCATGGTCTAAATTTGGGGTTGGCTGTGCGGTTGCCCCGTGAGCAGCCCCCATAAAATGGGGCTGGGGCCACAGCTAGGCTTTTAGGCGACTTCAAAAAAGCGGCACGTTTTTTTACTGGATTAAAACCTGATGGTGCATCTGCACACGCTCCAGTATGGCGCGAATGGTCAGGGGGGTGTGGATTAATTTTACACGCTCTTGCTGACCATCTGTGCTCTCTTTAAGCACCAGCAGCATCCCCATACCGGAGCTGTCAATATGGTCGACCTGTCCCATATCCAATATGTACTGCATATCATCCGGTGCAATCTCAAAAATACGCTTAAAGCGACTATAGAGCGTATAGTCAAACGCCCCTGTAATTTGAATGGTCATAACCCGACCTTCCGTCTGCACATCAAAGGACATGCCGTTCCCCCTTTTATCTCGCCTGCGCTCTGAAAAACCCTACACCGTAGGTGACTGATTTCACAGAAAGAGTGCCCACACCCTAACCATCGTACCAGCTGGCCGCGTTGACCCACACATACGCCACCATCGATGCGCTTAACGTGCCTACCTACATCCTAACTCAGCCCGCCTTCAGAACAAAGCAGTCCAGCACCGTGGCGGTCACACAGAGGCCTGCTTTGGTGCCTACACAGAAAGCGGGCCACACCCGACCCATCGTTATAGGGTGCCTGCCGACCGGTTAAGGGGTGATGCTCAGCCAACGTCATATGCCCAGCCCATCCCAGAGCAGGCCCCAACCCGCTTTCTGCTAACACGGGTCAAGCGATCTCTCGACCAACTGTTAACACAGGCCCTTACGACGCCAAGCACCGCTAGGGCTGGATAAAACCACGTCAGGCATTAAAAAAGGGCCGCCGCAACAGCGCCCCTCATGGCCTGGTTGCGGTTGATCCTCTCCCACAGGTGGCTTGGCCGTGTAGGGGCCACACTTCACGGCTAAGAGCTCGCCCCCACGGTACACTTGTGAAGGGTTTGCGCACCCCTACCCCACCAGGTCAAACCACTGCTTGGCCCCTGCGGGGAGAATCTTTACATAGCTGTAGCCATCCTGCTCGCAGCTGTGTTGATAGCTGCGGATCTGCTCAAAGCGGTTATCCACAATCCACCCCACCGCATGCCCCACCAAATGCCCCCCCCCGCTGGCCATCCGCTAACGGTACCGTGCAGTACATCAGATCCACAGGCAGCCCCTGATCTTTGGCCCGGCGGCGGATCTCCAGGGCAAAGTCGTCACAATCCCCATGCAACACCCCGTGGTGGTCTGCAAGGATGCGGTCCCGCTCGGCATCACTGCTCCAGTGCTCCAGCTGGTCAAACTGCTGGGTGTCCGGCACATAGACAAAAGCCCCTTTAAGCTCAAAGTGCAGGCGGGCTAACAACTGCTCTACCGGTTTATGGCTCATGCGCCCCGCCTTGCGTCCGTCTGTTCATCGCTTCCCACCCCGGCATTGGGCTGGTGGGGCGTCCCACCTGCGGTTGTTGGCTGGGGTCCCCCAACGGTACCGGATAGGGGCTCGGGGCTTGGCACCCCAGCAGCCCCAAACCCAGCAGAACCCCCCACAGCGCGTGTAAACCATACCTGCATAGGAGGCTCATGGCTCATCCGCCGTCTGTGCCGGCCGGTAGCGGTCTAGGGTGGCCAAGGATTGGTAGCTTTTAACCACGACATCCTGAGGGCAACCGGCCACCTGCCCTGGCTCCAGAATCACCCGCTTATAGCCCCCCGGATAGCGGCCATGCACCAGGGCATAATAGCGGGTGCCGCTCTGGGGTCCGGTTAAGGTAATGACATCTTCACGCGCACTCATGCGGCCCCTCCATCGGTAATGGTCCAAGCATCGTCATTAATCATCGCCGTGCGGGCGGTTTCTGCCGCCCCACCGCTGGTGTAGTTCGAGGCCCCAAAATCCACACTCACCCCGCTCTGCAACGCTTGCCCGCTCCAGGCCAGCAGCAGCGCATCGTATGCGGGGGTGGTAAGTCCCGGCGTGCTCTTTAGGAACCAATCGGCATAGAGAACCGAAGTCACATCCCACCCGGAGAGATCCGGGGCGCTGGTCATACTGGAACAGCCAAAGAACATATAACGCAGATCACTTACCCCAGCGGTGTTCCAGCCGCTGGTATCCGGCGCGCTGGCCATACTGGAACAGCTTTGGAAGGCCCCCAAGAAGTTACTCACCCCTGCGGTATTCCAACCGCTGGTATCCGGCGCGGTGGCCATGGCCGAACAGCTCTCAAACAGACGGCTCATATTCCCCACCAAAGCGGTATTCCAACCGCTGGTATCCGGGGCGCTGGGCATGCTGGAACACCCCTTGAACAGGCTGTTCATGTTGGTGATGGTGCTGGTGTTCCAACCGCTGGTATCCGGGGTGGTGGCCATGTCGCTACAGCCACTAAACAGACTGGCCAAGCTGGATAACCCGGCCAAGCTCCAACCGCTGGTATCGGGGGCACTGGGCATGCTGGCACAGCCACTAAACAGGCTGTCCATACTGGTGACGCTGCTGGTGATCCATCCACTGGTATCCGGGGTGGTGGCCATGTTGCTACAGCCATAGAAGAGGCTGCCCATACTGGTGACGCTGCTGGTGATCCATCCGCTGGTATCCGGGGCACTGGGCATGCTCGATGCGTTGTAGAACATGTAATCGAGATAGGTCAGGTTGCCGGTGCTCCAGTTGCTGGTATCCGGGGTGGTGGCCATGTTGGTACAGCCATAGAACATATAACGTAGATCTGTCGCGGCGGAGAGATCCCAGTTGCTGGTATCCGGGGCGCTGGTCATGGCCGAACAGCCGTTGAACATGCTTAAGAAGTTGGCAACACCACCGGTATCCAGATCTCCCAAACCCGTGACGGTGACCAGACCCGAACACCCATCAAAGGCATGGTTCATGGCGGTGACGCTGCTGGTATTCACCACCCCGTTTTGCGCAACCGTCGTCAGGTTGCTACAGCTGCGGAACATCGCCCCCATGGTGGTCAAGCCGGTGGCCCCCAGGTTGAGCACCTTGGTCAACTGGTTTTGCGCCGATGACCCTTCAAAGAGCAAGGCGGTGGCGGTACCGGAGAGCTGAACAATATAACTGCCAGCAGTGGCGTAACTGTGGGTCAAACCCGCATCATTGTAGCTGTTGGCGGTGGTTTGGGTGGTATCGCCCCAATCCACATCCACACTGTAGCTGTGGCCGGACACCCCCGGAAGGGTTACCGACTCCCCAGGTGTGCTGGTGGTAACCTCAAACACCAAGGCATCCCCATAGCCCACAACAATGGCCGCGTTAAACTGGCTGGCCACCTCCGCGCTATCCACCCCATCGGTTGAGAGGGCTTGAATATCCACCGTCGCACTCGTAAACCCCTCGGGCACCACCAGGGCCAGCCCGTCAAGCTGGGCCTGGGTCACGGTCCACACGCCGCCACTCTCGGTACCGGCGGAGAGGGTCGCCCCGGCGGGTAGGTTCCATAGCTCCAGGGTTAACACCTCCCCAACCGCCCCTGCTGCGGCGGTAATCGCCAACGGGATGCTATACGGCGCACTTTGCCCCGGTGTCACATGCAGGGTCACAGGCTGCACACTCAAGCTTGGGCTATCCGCCGCCGCTGCCACCAGCACCGTCACCATCTTTTCATCGGTCTGGGCAACAGGCACCGCATCCACTAGGGTTTCACTCTCCACCGCCAAGACCACGGTAAAATCCTGGTTGTCATCGGTGGCGGGTAGAAGCTCCAGACCCGCGAGGGTATAGACCCCACCAGCTTCACTCAGGTCGGCCACCGGATCCAAGCTCACCACCCCAGCGACGGGGGTTTGGTTTACGCCATTCAAGCGCACCGCCACCCCGGTGGGGATATCCTCCAGACGCAGGGCATCCACCTGACTAAAATGGGCGGGGTCCCTGGGGGTTAACGTGACATCCCCCAGCGCCACCCACTGATCTTCCACCCCCACCACGGCCCCCAGGGCCAGGGTCATACCGGTGGGCGCTGGCAACCCCTGCCCCAGCACCCCCCCCAACTGTAGCCGCCCCAAACGGCGAATCATGGCCATGGTTACACCCCTTTACCGGGGGTCACATGCAGGGCGTTGCTGCTCTGCCCACTGGCACAGATGGCGGCTAGGTGGGTATCCCCATTTCCCCGTGAAAAGGGTTGGGCACTCCCGGGCAGAATGGGGGTATCCTCACTATCTGCCGTAACCGTGGCATCACCCAACGCCATGAACACCACAGCATCCCCACTGTTGGTAATTAACACCTGTTGAAACCCCTGCTTTGTCTGGGGAATACTCATGGATTGGGTTGTGTCAGACACCACCAATGTGGCGGTTTTACCACCAATGCTATACGCGTGTACGTTCATTCTGTTCTCTCCATAAAAAAAGCTCACCAAAAGGGTGAGCCATCGATCCATCAACCGATTGATGCGGTTCTTTATCCCGTTGGGTGATCTGCGGCAGACCGACCCGGCTCTGTTGGCGTCTCACCCTCTGGTTGGTGCCTCTGCAGCTCGGCCTGCACCATCGGGTCTACATACAGATCCTGGGCAATACGCATATGGTCCTCTCCACTTAAGCCCCCCCCACCACGCTGCTGCCGGGTGACCTCCTGGGCAACCTTTTTCAAATAGAGCCCAATCTGTTGGGCACTCAACCCCTCGGCCTGGGAGAGATGGGCCACCCCCTGCATAAAGCGTAAGTGGCCTGGACCCTCCTCTCCCAAGATCAGCGCCTGTTTTTTTTGTTCAAAAAAGCGCAAGTCTGCATCGGAAAGACCATCGGCAAAATGGGTTGCCTCAAACTGTTCGGGGTTATCACGCAGGGCGTAAAAGGCGGCGGCATAGCGTTCCGGCAGGGTGATATCTCCCTGTGCTTCCCGGTGGGCATACACCCTTTGCAGCTGCTGCCGTTGTAGCGGGGTTAGGGCATGAAAGGTCGCTGGCGGCAGGGTGTCGGGGTGCTGACCTTGGCGAACCACGTTTATGGCGTGGGTATAGTGTTCCCGTTCCGCCTGCGCCTGTAAGCGAGCCGCACGGGCATAGCGCACCGCCAACCCCTGGGCAACCGGCTGACTGATGGCCTGGTCCAGCTGCTTGGCCGCTGCTTGCGCGGCGACTTCACTGCCCCCATGCTGCATAAACAGCGTTTCCACCTGAGTTTGCACCGCTTGGTGCTGAACGGTTCGCGCCACCACATCCTGCAACTGCTGGCCCTGCTCCTGGCTCATCTGCCCACGGTGCTGGGTTAAAAAATGCTGGGCCCCCTCCAACGCCCCCTGCGCCAACATATGCTGAACCACCCCACCATAGACCCCATCACTGAGGGCCTGTTTTTGTGCCGCCACCCAACTTGGGGGCAGCGCCCAGCGCTGGGCATAGTCAAACACCCGCTTGAGGGCTTGCCGGCTCCAGTGTTGCCGCTCTTGCGGGGTCTGCCAAGCGGCCACGGCGGTCTGTACCTCCCGCTGCAAACCGGTCTCAAAGGTGTGTGTCTCAACCTGCTGTTGTCTCTGCTGTTGTTGGGTTGAAAGACGGTTTTTAAAAACATCGGCCAAGGCGGCTTTACGGTCTTGAAACTGGGCCCGGGTCGCCCCAAGCTTAAACCCCACCTCATACCCGGAAAGCGCCCGATCGACCTGATCGGCCATCGGTGGATTACGATCATGATCCGCCGCCCCCTGCGGAGATAAAGCCTCCTGCTCCAAGGTTTGAAGATGCTCGACCATTTTAAGCTCTTGATGGGCCAAATGCTGTTGATCAGCCTGCCAAGCCTGCTGGGCTGCCTCATCCATTTGCTGCACCCCCTGTTGATGCAAAAACTGCCCAATCTGTTCCAGCCCTTCTGGTGGGGGGCCAAAAGCCGCAGCGGGGGCGTGTATCTGCTGAGCCGGTGCGTTCAGCGCTTGGGCCTTAACGGTTGATCCGGTGGTGGTAGGAATAATAGGCATGATCAAAAATACCTTGATGTGGGTTTAGGCAGGGTTGGCGGCTGTTTTCGGTTCCAACGATCAGCCACCTTACGGCCATCTTTGAGCAGACTGCCCATACCCTGCATAAAGCTCTGGGTGGCGTTGTTGGCACCGGCCATCATCGCCAGCTCGCCTTGGGCCCGTTCATGACCCGCATGGACACTATGGCGCCACGCCTCCCGTTGGGCGTTGGCCTCGATCTGCAACAGATCCATCTCGGCCATCTCCGCGCTATCGACCTGCATCTCCAAGGCGCTACCACTCTCCAGCTCCACCCCTGAGGCCCCTAACATCGCCCGCTGTTTACCGGCCAAAGCACGGTTTTGCAAACGTTTGTTCTGCTTGGCCAGACGGCCACGATCCAAGGCATCCTGCGCGTTCATTTGTGCCAAGGTGGCATTGTTGTTGGCCACCTGTTGTTGATATTTGGCCTGCTGGCGGCTCTGTAACATACGCATACCCGTACCCAAGACGCTGGTGGCAGAACCCAACGCCGCCATACCCGCACCCGCCGTTGCCGTGCTACCGGCACCAGCTGCAGCGGCCGATCCAAGGATGGCCGCACCAATGGTCTCAAAACTCATGCTGCACCTCTTATTTCAAAACGTCGGAACATGCGCCCTGCCCTGCCATAGGCAAAAGGCGCGCTCAGTTCAAAACCCAGCCACTGCAACCACTGCTTAACCGGGGTGTTATCATCCGCCACCACATTAACCAGGTGGGGCCATGCACGGCGCATCTGCACCACCATGCGTCGACTGTGGCGCAAAAAACGGATGGGGTTTTGGGTCATCGCCTCCGTACCCAACACCCACGGCATACCCACCCCACCCAACAGGGACGCCACCGCCACCCCACACAGGGCCACCGGCTCACCCGCCACCAACACACTGTGGCAATCCGGTGTGGCGGCAACGGTTTCAGGCAGGGCCTGCTCTATGGGTTTACCGGTGTAGATCCATGCCGCCATGCGATCCTGGGGGCGGATATGCTTTAACACAAAATCCACATGGGCCTGGGTGGCGGGTATGACGTTAACGTCCAAGGTCAAATACCGGGCTGTCGGCCAGCAGCGTCATGGGCAAAGGCTGGTCTTGGATGATAGAGATCTGTGCCATCAGATCATTATTGGCGGGCATGGTAACCCGCACCTGCTGGTAGCTTTGCAGGGTGTGGCTGGTATCAATTTGGTTATCCTGCCCCTCAATCGCCACCCGCCCACCGGCACTTTGGTAGAGATCCAACACCACCTCGGTCACCTGTTTGCTCACCCCATGCAGATACCCCCCGTTGAGGGGCAGTTTTTTAATCGCGCTGCTGTAGGGCAACCCCACCTGCACCGTACTGGCAGCACTGGGCAGGGTGATCGCCCCGGCGCTAACCGTCAGGTTCTCCACCACCCCCCCATCGGCCACCGCCACCACCGTCGCCCCCTCCAGATGATCCAACCCGCTGATGCTGGTTACGGCGCTGCCGCTGTAGCTCAAACCACTGTCTACAAAAAAGGCGTCATTCAGATCGGTAAAGGTGCGGCTGTGCAGCCGCTCAATAAAGCGTTTTTCCTGGCCGTTCACGGTACGTTTAATCAGCAGATACACCCCATGCTCCGCCCCCTCTTCAATGGCGCAAACCCGTTCGACCATGCCGTCGGTAGGGTGCTGGTGCCAGGCGTAGACCAGATGTTCATCCATAAAGGTAAAGCCCAACAACAGGCCATCATCCCGCACCACCCACAAAATACCGTGGGGCTCCTGGGCATAGCTCCAATCCACAATGGTGTGGTTCTCTAACAGATGCGCCGAGAGGATGGAGCGGTCGTTGGGCCGGTAGCCTCCCTGCTCCCCTTTGGCGTAATCGTAGACCATGGAGAGCACCCGCCCACCCTGGTTGTGTACATAGAGCAGGGTATCGCCAATCACCATGGGAGGCGGGGTCTGGGCCGAGCCCATATTGTGGTGCATTTTCACCTGAATGGTGGTGGGGGTTAAGGGGCCGCCATCCCCCGCATAGGCCCGCCACACCCCACCGGAGGTGAGCATCATCAACCCATCCAACGCCAGAATATGCCGCACCGCATTTACCTTTAACCCGGCAAGGGTGTAGGTAATGGCATCATCATCTTTTAAAGGGCTAGAGGTGGCCATATTCTCAAACTGACCGGTGCGGGACATCCACACCGTTTGGGTACGGTCATCGGTGGAAGCCGCCAACAAGCGTTGCTCAGCAAAGCCCACCACGCTGGGGTAATTTCCGGCACTGTCAAACGGGTTCACCGGCTCCGGGGGGGTATCGGTCAGGTCCGGTTCAATGCGATCATCTTCAAAGGCGAGTGTTGCAGTCTCCCCAATAAAACCAAACACCCCGTTTTTGGATTTATAAATGCGGTAACGGTCCGCACCACTGGCGGCATCCCAGGTCAGTTTAATGTACTCCCCCGCCGCCCAGTTATCCCCCACACGGGCATCTTGATCCCAGCTGGCGCTGACGGTGGACTCTTCGGCCGTCTGCTCAGAGAGGGCGGTGATCACGTAGGTCATGGTGTCATACAGCGCGGTGGTTTCCAGGGTGTTGTTTTTGCCATAAAAACCGCTACTGGTGATAACGGGTGGTTGCTGCACAGGCATAAAATCCGGCTGGCTTAAGCTCCAGTCGGCATGATCACTACGGGCCAGCTTTTGTAAGGGGTGGCTGTTGTGCACCACATAGAGCACATCCGCCGATTGGGCGTAGCCAATGCCGTCTAGCTCTGTGGCCGCATAGGGCGTGGTCAACACATAGGGGTCATTGTTGTCATCCAACACCACGCCGCCATCCATCAGCACATACATGGTCAGATGAGCAAACACCAACACATAGGTTTGCTCGGTGTTGAAGGAGAAGGGAATAAACCGGGCGCTGTTGCCCTGGTCCCAAAGCTCGGTCAAAAACTGCATACCCGGACGGTTACACGCCCCCCCTTGGGGCAGCACCATAAAGTTTTGGCACAGCGCCATGCCGGTGCTGTACTTCTCTTGATCCGAACGGGCGTGCAGCAGCGGGTTAAGCTCCCCCCCGGTGTAAGATCGTTGGGTTATAGAGGCCATGTTCTACCCCTTTGCATCACTAAAGATATTGCGGGCATAGCGATCAGGTTCCGGTGTTTGGTTGGCATCCGCCGCCATGGCTTGCCCCATGGTTAGCTGATACTGCTGGAACAACCACTGAATGGTGGCCTGTTTGGCACTTTTGCGGATAATGGCGGCCTCGTAAGCCACACGCCACGCCAGGGCCGATTGATAGAGCGGCGCCAACGTGCGGTAGTCATCATTCAGATACACCGCCCGAATGCGCCCCACGGGCTGGTTGCTATAGAGCGCCCAGTTGGTCTGAACGTTGTCATACCCCGGAGAGACCATCACCGCATAGGTCTCTATGGGTTGATCAGCCGGGTCATACACCGCCAAGATCCGCACCAGTGAGGGCACACTGGTCAGAGGAATTTCATAGGCCCAATCCGGGTGTTGATCGGTCACGCTAAACAGCGTTTCATAATCAGGGTGGTTACGGGGGTCCCAGTCGCGGGTGGCAAAGCGCCAGGGGTGCAGCGCCAACATTTCACTGGCCCAGCTCTCCCCATAGGTGGCGATCATTTGATCTTCAGGGGAGCCATCCCCTGGGGTCATGGGTTTAAGCCCCGCCCGTTCCAAGCCCAAATTGGCAGTGGTGGTGTGTATGGCCATGGTTACTTCCCTTCACAACAGGACCCATAAAAAAAGGGCACCCTACAGCGGGTGCCCTTACCAACAGAACGTGTGATAACATCGTTTTATAGAGCAGCAGGTGCCCCCAGCACTGTGGGGGCTTAAACACCCCCACAGCGGGATCATCCTCCCCCTTAGATCAAGGGCTGGGGTCGGCCTCCTTCTTGGTGGTTTTACTGGTCAAAGAGGCCGGGCTTAGCGCCCCGCTCAACAGACCATGAAGGGTGGTTCTCATGCGCTCTAACCCCCAGCTTTTATTCAGCTCCACCCCATAGCGAACCTGGCAGAACTGTTCAATCTGAGCTTTGCTGGGCAGGGTATCGCGCTGCACCATCTCCAGGCAGGAGGGGCTATATTTGGCGTAATCCCTGGCTTCCAGCGTCAGCTGCTCACCGGGTTGGTAGAGTTTGTCATAGATATAGATGGCGCGGATAACACGACATAACATGGTTAGGCGCTCCTTTAGCGTGAGCCGTTGCCACCGGTGATACCGGCGGTCAGTTTACCCGCAGTTGCCGTACCCACCACGGTGTAGTAAAGCCGTAGATACTGCTGACCACTACCGCTGGGCATGACGTTAAGGGGAAAACGGTACCCCGCCAGCAGCTCAGCCACCGCCACCGCACCACTGGAAGCCAGGGTGGTGGGGCTGGAAAAACTGCTGTTGTCGTCGGCCTGCACCTCAACCTGTACACTGGTGCAACCGGTAAAGTCCTCGGTGACCTGAACCGAGAGCGGTACCGGCGTGCCGTGGCCAAGATCCCCCAAGTGGGTATGGTTCAGATGGTTGTCGGAGGCCCCAGAGGTGGTGACCGCCTGATCTTCACTAAACAGACTGTTGTGGCAATAGAGTGTCATGGTGGCCTCCTTTAGGCGGTAACCTGAGCTTCGTTATTGATGATGCCTTCACACTCACGAATGGGCATCTCCAGCAGTTTCATCACCTCTTTACCCGCCACCTCATCCATACCCATGGTGACGTTGCCGTTGGCATTGATCATCTGGTGATGCAAAAACTGCTTAACGGTGGTGTTGCAGTAGATCACCGCGCGGGCATCACCATGCATACGGGCGTTAAGCAGGTAGTAGGCATCGATCAGCAGACTCATCAGATTAGCCCCCGAGGAGGCATCTCGGGTCAGGTCGCTGACATCGATGTTGGCAATACGGCAGAACTCGTTGGGTTTACGAATGGTCAAACCCACATGCTGTTGGAACATCTCCTCCCACACCAGCAGCTTTTTACCGCCATCATCCTTGCTCTTTAACCCCATATCCTTACGTTCCAGGCCCGCCTTGGTGCCCTTGGGGTAGATCAGGTGACCGTTACGCTCCGACCAGACCCCCAGGAAGATACTGGTGTTGTCCAAGCCGGTGCCGCCTGCATCCAAAATTTGCGCCCCTTCCCCGCTGCTGGCCAGTTGCGAGAAGCGGGTAAACACCCCATCAAACTGCTTGGGATTGGTCTTTTTGGAACCGTAGAAGAAGGTCCGGGCAAACTCCTGGCTCATCGCCTCAATAAAGGTTTGCGCTTCATCCAGGCGCAGTTTTTTACCATCCGCCGAGATCTTCACCAGATCGTCGGGCACTTCACTCCAAGCCTCCATTAAACCGGTGCCATCCTCGACCTGCTCGGTGCCGGATTTACTCGGTTCGGTGGCTTCGGCCACATTTTTCCAATGCACCTGGGGCAACTGGATGGTGCGGGTGGTTTTGTGGGTATTGCCGGAGTTGGCCTCTAGAATGGGCACATCCTCCATGATGGGGTTGACCTTGGCCATCATGTTAATGATGTTGGCCAACTGCTTGGTCCCGGCGTTCTGCTGGCGCTTGTACAGATCGGCCAGGGTTAAGTAGCTATTGGGCTGTTCAGCCATAATGGTGTTCTCCTAAAGGTACGTGTTGGGCTGTTTAGCCCCGTGGTTGGTGTGATCAGGTTTGGGTACGACTGTTTAAGGTTAGGCATGGGGCGGTTTAGCCCCGTGGTGCCCTACATATTGGGGTACTGTTCATCGGCCATGGATTGGGTTGTGACCTGGGCTGGGTGCGGCGCATGGTCAAAGCCATCCTCCTGCACCGTGGCTTTGCCGATCCGGTGTAACAGCTTGATCAGGTGCGGGTTATTACCCATACCACTCTCATCCAGACTTTTTTTCAGTTCCGCAGCCAGACCATCCTGGCCATAGCGATCAATGACTTTAACCGCGACGGCCAGGTGCTTTTTCATCTCTCGTCCGCCCACCTCTTTATCCGCCTGCACCTGCTGCATATCGGCTTTGGTTTGGGCAACGCGCTGGGCCATCACCGCGTCTGGCAGGGCCGCTTCCACCCCTTTTTCCACCATCTGTTGAATTAAAGGGGCCCCCTCACCGCTGAGCTTATCCACCGTCTGCTGATCCAACCCGGCCTGCTCAAACACCCCTTGCCACTGCTGCCATTGCTCGGGGTTAAGCTGCATGCCCTCTGGGGGTTCGGGGGGGGTAAAACCTGTCTCCTCCAAGGGTGCTTGGGGATCAGAGGTTTGCGCGGGATCCGCAGTGGTCTCAGGCTGATCGGCCCCGTCGACATCCCCATACAGGGGGGTCTGCTCAGGCGCCTTATCTTGTGCCTCTGGGGTGCTCGGGTCTGTTTGCTGCCATGGGGTTCCGTGTTCGGTTTCCATCGCTTCTTCCATCTGGCTTTCTCCATAAAAAAAGACCAACCGCTGGGGTTGGCCTTGGTCACAGGTATGCTCGTCCCAAGGGGCTGCCATACCGCTGCATCCATCAAAAAAGACCAACCGCTGGGGTTGGCCTTGGTCATAGGCATGCTCGCCCCAAGGGGCTGCCATACCGCTGCATCCATCAAAAAAAGGCCCCCCAATCTGGCGGACCGTGCTTACCTCAACGGGGGATGCCTCCCCTGCCCCTATCCCCCTTTGTTGGGGGCATCCTCACGGCTCAGGGCCTGGTGTTGACGCTGGGCCTCGGCGGCTTGCATCTGCTCCTGTTGCATGCGCACATACCCTTCTGGGTGAAACTGGTTGAGCTGTTGAAACAGCTGCAAACCCAAATTGCGCGCCCCTTCCGCAAAGGCCATGTGCAGGGCGTCGGCATGAAAACTGGGGCAAAACAGACCCGCCTGCCCCAGCAGAGACCAGATAAAACGCCGTCCCTGGGGGGTTGAGATCACCACGGCCAGATCCTCCTGCAGTTGCTGGCTCTGGGCGCCATCACCCTCAATGACCTCCTCTTGGCTCTGGGTGACCTCATGGCTGAACATGGGCAGCCCCCTGTAGGACCTGGGCGATCTCGCCCACCCCCTGCATATCGACATCCCCCAGGGTTTGGGCCATCTCCGCCCCCTGCTGCAGCTGCTGCATCTGTTGGGTTTGCTGCAGCAGTGCCGCTTGCTGTTGACGCTTTTGTTTGACCGAAGCTTCTGAACGGAGAATATTGGCGGGGGCCCCCAACATGGTGCTGTAGGCACTTAACGCCTCATCCGCATCCAGCTTATCCAAAACCCCTGGTTCAATCTTGGCCAGCTCTCCGGCAAAGCCATAGACCGCCTCAATGGCGCGGGTACCCACCGCCTGCTGTGCCTGAGCCAAGATGGAGATATAGTCGACCCGCAGCTCCTGCCCCGCCAGCTCTTCTGGGGGATCCGGCAGTACACCGGCACTTTGCGCCACGGCAAAAACCCGGTCAATGAGTGGATCTAACAGCTCATTGTGCAGCCGTTCCAGCACCGGGCCCAGCATTAACAGCTTCTCTTCATGACGCACCTCAACCTCGCGGGCGGTCATCTGTCGGCGGTCGGAACTGGCCAACATAAGGAACAGATCCTTGTAAAAAATATGCTCAACAATCTGCCGGGATTCGGCAATTTCACGGGTTAGATCATTCAGGTTAAGCGGCACATGATAAAGGGGCTCTAACACCGCCCCCTTGAGGGCCGATTGGGGCAAGTAAGTGATATCCCCCGGAATATGACTAATGCGGGCCGCCTTTAGCTCTGCAGACCCTTTGAGCGGGGGTTTGACCTGCTTTTGAATACCGGCCAATTTCTCTTTTTTCTCAACCTGCAAGGCACGGGTAATGCGCAATGCCTGAAAACCGGGACAGTCGGTACCGTAGACATCCCCCCCCGCCACATTCCAGCGGGGAACACAGGCTGGAAACTGGGCATAGCCACCGCGATGTAAAAACTGATTCTCTTTTTGTTCGGGTTGAAAATAGACACTCACCCAAGCCCAAGATCCAGGTTGCTCAGGACGGTGCTGTTTATTGGGTTCAATGCCATGGATCACCTCAACCCAGGCATCCTGCTCGCCCCGTTCATGTAGCCGTTTGACCTGGGCGGTGGCGTTCTCCATCCACCCCCGTTGGGCGATCTGCCCGACGGTCATGGGGTAGCGCCGGTAGAGGGTATCTACCACCCCCCGATAGTCGGTCGCCACATAGTATTCACCATGGGTCAGCCCGGTAAAACGCACTACGCTGTCATAATCCTCCAGCATCATCATGGCCCCGGTACCGATCACCCCCATCTCATCATAAAGATTGGGCAAAACCTGGTAGAGGTTGGAACGAGCAAAGATCAGCCGTAGCTGTTGCTCAACCTCATTTAAATAGGTTTTAACCGGGTAATATTCCATCATGGCCGGGTCGGCGGTCATCAGCCGGAACCAGGGCCGTGCGGGGGAGGTAATACCGGCCATCATACCCGCAGACATCGCCCGCCTGGCCATCATGGCGGTTTCATCCTCTACATTGCCAAAGCGTTCCCCCCCCTGGTTGACATCCTGCATCTGGTAGCGGCCACGGGTGGGCATCATCAACTCACTACAGGCGGTCCATTTGGACTCAAAGCTCTGCCGCTCTTTTTTTAGCGCCTCAAAGCGCTTGCTGTGGTATTGGATCGCTGTTTCCATCACTGCCCCAATAGGGTTTTGGTCCCCAGGTTCGGGTTGGTACGTACCCCTTGAGCACCGGTGAGCAACGAGCCCCGATGGCCCCGTTTGCTGGTGATCGCCTTACGCCGGTTTTGCCCCGCTTGTTGCAAGCGCTCATCGGCATACTTAATGGGCGCAGGTGGGGTAGGAATGGCCGGGGGTTTGGGTGTTGAAAAACTCATAACGTGCTCTCAGCTTAAAGGGTCATAGTCCTGCCCCACCACACCCGCACCCCCTTCAGCAGGGGTCAGGTTAATGGGGTAGGCAAAGGTCAAGGCTAGGGCATCTGCCACATCTGGCGAGGCCAGCCCACGTTTTTTCATCTGCTCCTTACGCTCTAGTTGAATACGCATCTCCCCCGCATAGCTGTAGGTGGGCGCGGCCAGATCTTCCATCAACTCGGCATCATTGGGGATCATGCCGCTCTGTAACCAGTCACGCATTTTGCCCCACATCTCTGCCCGTAAGTTCACATACCGGTCGGGGTCCAAGGCACGGGCACCAAAGTTCACCCCCACCACTTGGCGATAGCCCAGATCATGCAACCGGTCCACCACCCCAGCCCCCAGCCCCCCTTCATCCACAAACACCGTGGTCGGGTTATGCAGCTGGATCTGCTCGGCCACCAAATAGGCCACCTGCATGGTGTCTAACCCCCGGCGTTTGATCACTGGCCACTGCCTGCCGTTGCGTCCGCTACGGGTAAAAATGACCATTTGATCATCCCCAAAGCGGGCGGGGTCCACCCCCATCACCAGCGGATCATGCCTGCATGCGCCCCCCTGACGTTGGCTGGCCTGTTGGATGGTGTCGTGCCCAATAAACTGACTGCTGGACTGCCGGGGAAACTGCCCCCGCACCCGCACCCGCACAAAATCACTCTCTTCACCGTAGGTCTCTACCCACTCTTCAAGCTGTTGCTTGTTGGTGTGGGGCACACTTCGGCTATCCACCTGCAGGGTGTGCCACAGATGTTTATACTTGCCAAAACAGGCCCGAAAGCGCCCGGTGGAACGGGTGGGGTTGCCAAAGGCGATCCAAATAATCTGGGTATCGGCATCGGTCAGCGCCCCTTCGGTTACCTCCCAAATGATGTCTGGTATGGCACTGGCTTCATCAAACACCACCACAATCCGTTTGCCCTGGTTGTGCAGCCCAGCAAAACCCTCGGTGTGGGTTTCACTCCACGGTATGGCGTGTACCGCCCAGGTTTTTTCTCGCCCCTTGGCATGACGGCTGGCCGCCAGACACTGCATGTTCAACAGCGGTGAGATCCGGTTTAAATTGTGCCACTTACTCAGCTCTGCCCAGGTTTTGGTCCTTAGCTGGGTATCGGTATTGGCGGTAACCACCCCACGGGTGTTGGTGAGGGTGTCCATCGCCCAATTGAGCAACATACCGACAAAAGCGGATTTACCAATGCCATGACCCGATGCCACGGCAATACGGCAAGGCTGATGGGGGGTCTGTTGCAGATGCTGCCGAATATGCTCGGCCACCTGCCGTTGCCAAGGGGCCAGCCCGGTATAGCCTTGCAGCCCCTCTTTACCCCAGGGAAACACCCGTTTTATGTAGGCCAGAGGATCGTTTTGTACCGTATGCAGCCACTGACCAAGCTGCTTGGCTTCATGAAGCTTCATGGGTTAACTGCTCCAAAATACCGCCGACATCCACCGTACCGGTGTGCTCCACCTGCTGCTTTTCACCCCAGGTTTTTGGCACCATTTTGGCCATCAACCATTTACGGGTCTCTACGCGCAGCTTGGCATGCGCCACCCCAACGGTGGAGAGCGCCGCTTGATCGGTGATCTCCAACAACTCTTCGGCCATCTTTTCGGTCAAGCTCATGGCCCGTCGCATGGCTTCAGCCGACACCGCTTCACCCAAGGTGTGCGGGGGGGCTGCAGCCTGTGCCTGAGCGGCGCTCTGCCCAACCGGACCGGTCTCACACGGGCCGGGTTGGGGGTTCGGCGCTTGAGCAGATGGGGTTTGGATCTCAGTTGCAGAATACTCCACCTTACCGGCCATGGAGCCTCTCCTCTCTTCTCTGTATGGCAGCAATGGCCAGGGTTAAGCTCATCTCATCTCTCCCGCCCCCGCCGCTGATCCCCCATCCATCCTTGAGGGGCCATTCACTGCAGAGGGCAACTGCCCCCCTGCCAAGCCCGACGGCTCATCTCTTCGTCCGGCCTTTTTGTGGTCCGCATCGGTCAAGAGATCGCCGTTTGTTGGGGCAATGACCGTGGATCAGCCAGGGGATTGTGCCCATCAACGGGGGGCGTTAACATCTAAAGTTGTGTTTTCTCTCCTACCCTTGCACCACATGCTCAATCAGCATTTTTTCCATACGGTCCATGCGCTCTTTCAGGTCACTTTTCAGCTCACCCAGCTCATCGCGCACCGCGTTCATACCCGAGAAGATCTGTTTATGCTCACTCTCCAAGGTAAGAAATTTCATCTCACCCTGTTTCAGTGAAGCTTCGGTCTCTTGGGCTACATCGGCAATGGCCAGGTGGCACCCCTCCCGGCGCTTGCTACAGTCTGCCTGTTTAACAAACAGCGCCGAGAGAACCCAACTGGCTAAAGCTTGCAAAGCTGTTAGGATAACCACCATGTAGCTTAGATTTTCCCATGTCAGTGTAAAGCTCATCATCCGCCTCCCAGCGGGGGTTATGTCTTAACCCGCTTGGTGACAATGGCCAATGCTTCAATGATGCGATACACACTTTTAACCGCCCCTTCATCTTTGGGGGTCTTGGTTGTGGCGGTGATAATGGAAGCCAACGTAACCAGGGTTGGCCCATAGCCAAAAATCGCTTCTGTGATCTGTTCCAGCATGGTGTAACTCCTTAAGGTTTAAAGATTAAAAAACCAGCCACGAGCAGACCCATAGCCAGCAAAACATGAGCGTTGCGGTAGATACCACCAACCACCCCATAAAAAAGAAAAGCCTGTAAACGGCGTCTGTTACCCATGGTTCTTCCATTCATTGCAGGTACAAAAAGTGATAAACAAGCCATGCTGCCACACACCCCATACGGGGAGGATTAAGCAGCGTGACCCCTTGGCGGCGTTGTACCATCGGCATGAGAAAAATCCCCATGGTGGTGACCACGCCCCACGCCTACGACATAACTCATCTGGCCAGACACCATCTCCTCCACCAAGCCCCCTTGCCGTGTGCCCTAGGGTGCCCATCCACCGATGGCGATTGCCCCACGGTACCCCATGTGGCCAACCGACCCTTCCGGCAACCCATAACATCGGCATAAATAGGGATAAGGGGGTGCGGACCCAAGTAAGGGCCACCCGGCGACAGACGGCCCCTGTGGTGATGGGGACCACCCCATTTAACAGCAGCCGCCCCCAACCAAACCACACGCCTGCGTCGGTTTGGCTCACCAGAGGCCCAAACGCCACGCGCAGGGCCTAAGGGAACGGTATGGTTACAATGGCTTGGCCCAACCAAGCCACAGCGCAAACCCCGCCACCAACGCCAGCGTGGTTATCGCAAGATAGAAATCCACCGGAAAGCGCATCAATACCCCCACAGCACATTTTGTGGTTTATCCCCATCGCTATCCACATGGATAAAGCCCCGCTTGGTATCCAAGCCAATCCGTTTAAAACCAGCCATGGATAACCCCCGCATAATATTAAAACGGCTGCGGCTATCTGCGGCTTGTAGATCCACCGCTTTACCCAGCGTGTGGCTGCTGCCAGGCCGCCCCCCCACCAGGGCATTGTGGGCCTTGCATCGGTAACCACTGGTGATGTGAAAGGGGGTATCCGCCCGCTTACGGGCATGATCCAACTGTTGAATAAAGACCTCATCCATCTCCGCCCGCTGACAGCAGGGACAGTGGAATTCATGCATCTCAAAATAGGTCATCTCAGCCTCCCGGCAGAATTTAGACATAAAAAAACCCCGCCTGAGCAGAGCTTGATCGCTTTCGTCACGCCAAAAAAGTGGCCGCGTCCCACACCAAAGCCACCCCCAACATCCCAGGGCTGCTGGAACGTAAACCAGGTAGCGGGTCTTTCTTGCCACCACAGGCAGCCAGCTTGGGCAAAGCGAGGGCAAGTCAAAGCCCCCCCGACCTTGGCCCATCGCCCTCAAACCCAAACCCGGTTCGGAATAGCGCATCCACAGCCAACCGCAGACCCCATTGGTACCGTGAATCACCATTTTTATATGGCTATTCTCATCATGGCCTCTTATGTTTTGGTAACGCGACCATAGACCACAAGGCCGATCCAGGATCGGTGTAACAGCGCCGTTTTAACCTTAACCGCTTCACAGCCAACCCATAAAAGGGCAACCCCATGAGCCTCTATATCACCACCACCAAGCTTGATAATGGCGATGGCACCCTCTCTTGCGCCGTCTACGAGACGCATGAACACCCCTCCGCGGCAGATATCAGCACCTTGGAGGTCATTGATCTCAACAGCTATCCTGAAGAGCATGATGTCTTCGGCTGGTCCTGTGAAATTGTTTTTAAAGATGCCCAAGGCCAAACTTCGGTGGTTGAGCCCCTTGCCGATGGCCCAAAGTCCATTGATTGGCCCGCCGCCTTTGAGGATGGCTACTCCATCTAGCACTCTAATGCGCTCCCCTTAGCCACCAACCGGCCCCATACCGCCCAAACAGAAGCCGGTGATGCAGGGCTGGCCAGCCACCCACAACATAGGTCATATAACCCGCCAACAAACCACCCAAACCGGCTTATCATCCAGGGCAACGCCCCAGCAACGCAGACCAGACCCAACCCATTCATCAACCAAACAGGGCTTCATCTCTTGCCTTACAGGCCGCTGGGCTTTTTTTAAACAGCTCAACATCACAGGGCTTCGCCCCGTACCCGCCCGGACCCGATTAAGGGGCAGGCAGAGCCTCCCCTTAATAATCCCCAACCCCTTTTAAGACTTTTCC
>NZ_JBAHUQ010000037.1 GCF_036689865.1 Magnetococcus sp. PR-3 | reverse complement strand
GCACACGACAAAAAAAGCGCCCGGCCTTTCGACCGAGCGCTTTGGTACAGATTAAGAGATCTGTTCTGATTAGAGCTTGAAACGTGACAGTGCGGTTACCATCTCATCCGCAACACTGGCAACATTAGAGGAGTTACTTTCAACATCTGCACTGATACGGTTAAGATTATCAGCGGCCTCGTTCACATTTGACATGTTCTCGGCAACACTGTTGGCAGATTGTGAGGCCTCTTCAATATTCTCAGCAATTTCGCGGCCGTTTTGGGTTGTAACAGATAGGGATTGGGTAATCTCACCAATACCTTGACTGGCCTCACCCACATTTCGTGTCACTTCTGAGATACCAGAGGAGATCTCAGAAACATTCCGACTAACCTCATTGATACCATCGTTGGATTCACTCACACGACGATTCACTTCATCTGTCTCATGAGAAACACCCTGCACGTTATGGGTAATTTCACCAACCGCTTCAGTCTGTGTATCCACCGAATGTAAAATCTCTTGGTTGGATTCATCAATCAAGGCAATGGTTGTTGAGACTTCATTGGCTCGATTAGCAACCTCTTTAGAGTGACTCTGAATTTCATCAATTTTTTCAGAGATCATATGGGTTGCTTCACCGGTTTGACGTGCCAGATCTTTTACCTCATTCGCCACAACCGCAAACCCCTTACCAGCTTCACCAGCACCCGCCGCTTCAATAGAGGCGTTCAGTGCCAACATGTTGGTCTGGTCTGCAATATTGTTAATCACCTCAACCACTTTACCAATCTCACGAGCAGAAAGGGTCAGGTTTTCCATGACTGAAGCGTTGCTACGTGCATTCTCCGTAGCCTTACCTGACTCAGAGCTGGCTTGTTCACACTGGTTACGAACCACACCAAAGGACTGTGTCAAATCAGCAATAGCCGTTGCGACACTCTGCACATTTTCACTCATACGAATGGAGGCTTCATTCACATGGTGCATACTGGTTGCAGCTTCTTCAGTCGCAGCAGCCACGGTACTGAGGTTGACACTGGCCTCCTCAGATGCAGCAGAGATGGTGCTCATATTGGCATCCATCTCTTCTGCTGCGGCCGAAACGGTGCTCATGTTCATCATCATCTGGTTGGTTGAATCTGTCACAACCCCCATACGCTGACTCATTTCCTGAGCAGACTCTGTCACGGTAACCGACCGCCCTTTAAGATCATCTGCGCCCTTGGCCAACTGGTGGCTAACTTCAGCCATGCCCCCAGCCGAAGATTTAAGGCTCTTGGCGTTCTCACTTAGTTGCGAGAACATCTGCCGTAGACTGCTTACCGTATCTCGCGTTGCATCTACAGCCATACCAATCGAGTCAACACTGTTGGTTTCAGGAAGCTGTACCGTCAAATCACCTTGAGAAATACGCTCAAGTGCATTCTTAATGGCGTTAACCGGGTTCACCGCATACTTACGTAACATCAGTGTCGAGGTAATGCCAATCAAGATCATAACCAAAGCGCCGAGGCCGAGGATCTCGAGCAAAATGTTATTAATGGTTGCTTGAATAGGCTCCAGCTTAGAGATGATCTCAAAGGCACCACGCATCTCCCCTTCTGACCACCCTTCCATCTTAATCCCCAAAGGATCGTATCCTTTACCCTCAGGATAGTCTGAAAGCACACCATGGCACAGTAAACACTCTTTACTCATGATCACCGGGCGCATATAGCGGAAAGTATTGTTCTCATCATCATAGCGGTAAATCTCGCTAGCCTTACTTTTACGCAGCTCATTGAGCATCTCAATTTCGATACCCTTAGCTTCATTTTTTGAATTACGAGCACCAATCCTTGTGACCCGGAACTCCCAGGTACGCTCTTTATCCTTATCACTCTGAACTTGTGCTTTATAGGCACCGATCGACCAACCAGCTACCACAGGTATTGTCTGATAGTAACGTGTCTCACGCGCCAACCTAATGATATCTTCCTGGCTTGTGGCGCCATGTTTTTTCAAGGCATCTTGAGCTTCTTTTAACAAGGCACTATTAAAAGAACCCTGGGCTCCTAATTTTGAGATGTAGTTTTGTGCCCCAAGCGCTTGCTCGGTCAACTCACGAGACTTGGCAACCATGTTTGCTTCAGCATCGGATTGAACCGTGATGTCCACAGCAATAAACAGGATTGTAAATCCAACGACCATCACGATTGCGATGGCAACGAGAATTTTTGTCCCAAAATTTAGATTGTTCCAACTCATCAGCCTGATCCTCTATCCACGCGATATGCGAGCCCCAGTATTGCTGAGCCAGCATGAATGCTCTTCTTGCACAGTGCAGGGAGAAAAGCATTAAAATAAGGACATCTCCCATGACCTGAATAATACTTAAAAAAATAGGCTTGCACACCTAACAATTCAGATAGTCAGTGCAATTCTTAATCCAACGTTTTATTAAACCAAAGAATGTGCCTTACAAAATCTGAAAACACATGACAAAGAGTAACGAAATTATTCAAGAACTTAACAACACCTTGCTGAGACCGCCCATCATAATCTCTTCATGGTTAATTGCCAACGGGTTAAACAACCCGCTTTATAAAAAGATTCAACACCATTTTTTCATCAGCTTGGGCCTGCATAAATGTCGCTAAACAGTTGCATGGACAGAACGTGTCATGAAAGAAAAATGCGCGTAAATCAACCCAATGAGGAATGAGACCAACCCGTTTGATTCACACGTGTGATAAAATTAACAATTATATAAGATATGACTGTTTGGATACCAAACGATGTAAACAGTTCCAGCTATCTCTCTTAAACGCCTATCATTTATTATACGACATCAGACATCTTTGAATGAAGTAAACACGGTAAGAGCATCGTTATATACCCCTGCCCCCTTTTGGGATAGACCATAACCTCATGATCCTTAGTAAGTGAATTCAAAATGGTATGCTCTTGCATAAAACAACGACAGACACTTTCCCCCTACCTTTTTTTTATTGATCAAGCACAATTCCCCCCTTTTATCGGGAACCCAACCCTTTGCCCACCGTCCTAAGCATGGTTTAATAAATCATGTAGACGGATGTGAGTTATCATTTCTCAAGCGCAGGCAAAATAAAATGCGCTCTGTCATTCAGGAGAGATCCATGAGTTGCGGTATCGATCAAATTATTCAAGACTCCAATGAAACCTTGAACGAAACCATCGAACGGCTGGTTGAAGATCTAGCCACAGATTTTAATACACAGATCAATGCCGATGAGGTCATGGATCAAGAAGCCACCACCATCTTACGTGGTGAGCTGCAAAAATTTGCGGTGTGGCTTATCCACGATCGTCACAAGTAGCATTTGGCCATCGGTAACCTGAAACGCAGCGTTCAGGTTACCGATGATATACATTCACAAACCGTTATATCTGCATTTTCATATATCATTTATTCTTACCAAATCCTCCCTTTCCCGCTACACTGGCCCGGTGTTCCTTTCACGTCCATAATCAAAAACATGGCTGATGTTGTCTTTACATCCCTTGCTCAAGCTGCAGCAAAGGAATGTAAAAACAAAATGAAGCGTCGTTACATAATTTTCAGAAATAGGGTTGTCATTTTCTGAAAATACCAGTAGCTTCGCAATTTCAGAATATACTGATAATGGATCGTTTTACCCATGACCTCTGCATACGTTTAGGAGGAAGTCAGACCCATGAAGATTGGTATCCCCAAGGAAATCCATCCTGGTGAGCGCCGGGTCGCCGCATCGCCGGAATCCATCGAGCGACTACGCAAACTCGGTTATGAGGTGCAGGTTGAAACAGGAGCAGGCGCGGAAGCGACCTTCCTGGATGACGCCTACCGCGAAGCCGGGGCAGACATTGTTGCCGACGCTAAAACCGTATGGGGCACGTCGGATCTTGTTCTCAAGGTTCGTCCCCCCGAAGCCCACACCGAGCTTGGTGCCCACGAAGTGGACATGATGCGCGATGGTGGACAACTGATGAGCTTCATCTGGCCTGGCCAGAACGAAGAGCTGCTTAAACGTTTGCAAGATAAAAAAGCAACGGTTCAAGCCATGGATGCGGTTCCCCGTATCTCTCGTGCCCAGAAACTGGACGCGCTGAGCTCCATGGCCAACATTGCCGGCTATCGTGCGGTTGTAGAAGCTGCTAACAACTTTGGCCGTTTTTTCACCGGTCAAATCACCGCTGCGGGTAAGGTTCCTCCTGCTAAGGTACTGGTTATCGGTGCCGGTGTAGCAGGTCTGGCTGCCATTGGTGCTGCTGTTAGTATGGGTGCCATCGTCCGTGCCTTCGACGTCCGTAAGGAAGTGGAAGATCAAATCAAGTCAATGGGGGCAGAGTTCCTCAAAGTTGACTTTGAAGAGGATGGTGCAGCTGCAGGCGGTTACGCCAAAGAGATGAGTGAAGAGTATAAAGTCGCTCAACGTGAAATGCTTGCCCAACAAGCGATGGATGTTGATATCATCATCACTACCGCATTGATTCCTGGCAGGCCTGCTCCAGAACTGATCACCGAAGGCATGGTTGAGTCCATGCGCGAAGGTAGTGTGATCGTAGATCTGGCCGCAGAGACCGGTGGTAACTGTGTCTGCACCGAACCTCATGAGAAGGTTGTGAAGCATGGTGTAACGATTGTTGGTTATGCCGATCTGCCCAGCCGAATGTCTACCCAGTCCAGTCAGCTGTACGCAACCAACTTGCGTCACCTGATCACCGACATGACACCTGAAAAGGATGGTCAGTTGGTAGTGGATATGGAAGATGATGTTGTACGTGGATGTACCGTTGTTAAAGATGGTGCAATCACCTGGCCACCCCCACCACCTAAAGTGGCGGCTCAAGCGGCACCAAAAGCTGCACCTGTTGCTGAGCCAGAGCCTGTTGATGAAGCCGCTATTGCAGCAGCTCAATCACGTAGCCGGTTCATAACCTTTGGCATCGCAGCTCTCGCGCTACTTGGTGTCGGTTATGCTGCCCCTGCAGACTTTATGCAGCACTTTATCGTGTTTGTACTCTCCTGCTTCGTCGGTTACATGGTGATCTGGAACGTATCACCAGCGCTGCACACACCACTGATGTCGGTAACCAATGCCATCTCCGGTATTATCGTTATTGGTGCGATCTTGCAGCTATCCAGTGATAGCTTGACAGTGACCATACTCGCCAGTGTGGCGGTGCTCATTGCAACCATCAACATCGCCGGTGGCTTTTTGGTCACGCAGCGCATGTTGAAAATGTTCCAGAAATAACGCGCAGTACGCGTCTAGACGAGGTTTGAACCCATGACTCAAGGTATTCTCACCGTCTCGTACATCGCCGCGGCTGTGCTGTTTATTCTCAGCCTCGGTGGTTTGAGCAATCAAGAAACCGCTAAACGCGGTAATATGTATGGTGTGTTGGGTATTGCGATCGCCATTGTGGCAACAGCATTCTCCGACCATGTTAGTAACTATCCAGTACTGGCCGCTACCATGGCCATCGGTGCAGCCATTGGCGCCTTCTTGGCCGCCAAGGTTGAAATGACCGAAATGCCTGAACTGGTCGCTGTCCTGCACAGTTTTGTGGGTCTGGCTGCTGTTTTGGTGGGTATTGCCAGCTATATGGACCACCCCACGTTCCCTTCGAACGTGCATAAGATCATCCATGAGATTGAAATCTTCCTGGGTGTCTTCATTGGTGGTTTGACCTTCACAGGCTCGGTTGTTGCTTTTGGTAAGCTCAAAGGCTCTATTAAATCCAAGCCCCTGATGCTACCCATGCGCCACATGATCAACTTCGCACTGATCATTGTCTCCATCGTGCTGGGTAAAATGTTCATGGAAGCAGGTAGTGGCACTTCAGCAATGACCTATCTGCTGATCATGCTGGCCATCTCTTTCTTCATCGGTTGGCATTTGGTAATGGCCATTGGTGGCGCCGATATGCCGGTTGTGGTCTCCATGCTGAACAGCTACTCCGGTTGGGCTGCTGCGGCAACTGGCTTTATGCTGGCCAACGATCTGCTCATCGTAACCGGTGCTTTGGTTGGTTCTTCTGGTGCGATCCTGAGCTACATCATGTGTCGTGCTATGAACCGCTCCTTCATCAGCGTCATCCTCGGTGGCTTTGGTGAAACTGGCGGGACCTCAGCAGCACCTGGTGATGATGGCCCCAAAGAGGTTATTGCAACCTCTCATGATGAACTGGCAGAGATGCTCACGGATGCTTCAGAAGTCATTATCGTACCTGGTTACGGTATGGCCGTTGCTCAAGCTCAGCATCCTGTCTATGAGATCACCAAGATCCTTCGTGACAAGGGCATTAAAGTTCGCTTTGGTATCCACCCAGTGGCGGGTCGTTTGCCAGGGCATATGAACGTGCTGTTGGCTGAAGCGAAAGTGCCTTATGACGTTGTGCTGGAAATGGATGAGCTCAACGATGATTTCCCCGATACTACGGTATCTCTAATCATCGGCGCCAACGATATTGTCAATCCTGGTGCACAGACTGATACCAACAGCCCCATCTATGGCATGCCTGTTCTGGAAGTTTGGAAAGCCAAAACCTGTGTGGTTCTTAAACGCTCCATGGGTACAGGTTACTCGGGTGTGGATAACCCCCTCTTTTTCAAAGAGAACACCCGTATGTTGTTCGGTGATGCCAAAGCAAGTATGGATTCCGTCTTGACAGCACTGCGCAACCACTAAGCTAAACGGTATGGGCTCTCCCTAACGGGAGGGCCTCTATCCATAAAAAAACCCAGTCCACATGGACTGGGTTTTTTTATGGAACAACAGGATCAAGATTACTCAGGATCATCTTCTTCACTGGGCATAGGGGGAATCTGCTTCCAGTCACGGCCACCATTAAGCCGTTTACGCAGTTCTGTATCGGATTTAAAATACGGAACGTTCTTGCCAGGAAGTTTCATCATCTGCCCGGTATCAGGGTGTCTACCCAACCAGGGGGGAATTTTCTTAATTGCAAACTGCCCAAACTCAGGAAACAAGACGGGTTCACTACGCCCGAGGCAATCTTCGACATTGGAGAGCAGGTCCGCAATAATCTCAGCAACCTGCTCAGGCTCTAAATTGCGTTTACGCGCAATCTGTTTAATCAGACCCTGGAGATCCATCTCGGCATCCTTTTTATAGGCTTAGGCGTCCGGTTCTACGGGTAAGGTGGCGCTTACCACTAAGCGATCAGGTATAATAACCGCGCAAAGTGTAGCAGCTTTCAGGATAAAATGGGATAACATCCCATCATTTCATACCTTGGAGTATCAGCATCATGCAAAGTGTGGCATTTTTTCATCAAAAAGGGGGAACAGGCAAGTCAACACTGGCCATGGCCAGTGCTCTGTTTTGTGCCGCACAAGGTCACCGGGTTATCTTGGTGGATGTCGATAATCAAGGAACAACCACCCACTGGTGGCAACAGTGCGCCCACCACTACCCCGATTTGGCATTAGAGACCAGGGGACAGCTTCAAGAGAGCCTTCCTGCCCTACTGCCTCGCTTAAGCCACAGTTTTGATCTGTGTCTTATTGATGCCCCCCCGGCTTTGACGCAAAGCACCATTAAAATGCTTGAGTATTGTGATGGATTGATCATACCAACACGCCCCAGTCCTCCTGATCTTTGGGCTTTAGAGCGCTTAAGCATGCTTCTACACACCCCCCCGCTAGATACACTGTCTCACCGTTTGGTTTTTAACCAGCATCAAGGGGAAGATCTATCCCTGCTGCAGAACATGCCTGCTGTACAGGATTTAGACCATCATCCAACAGTCATACCCTATCATGAAGCTTATCCAGCCCTGTTTTTAGGACAGCCCTTAACCTTGGCGATCAAACAACAGATGGCCGCTCTTATGAGCTCATGGCTACCGCAATAGCTGTGTTGTTTTTTTCCCTAGGCAAATAGTGCCACTTCGAAAAATTGGGGTATTTTTTTCCTATCTAGAATCTATTTAAGCTAGGAATAAATCATTAATATTCCCTATATTTCAATCATATACAGAGTTAAGCATGTTTGGCATACCCCTTGTAATGGATAAGGTTGCCGGAACTCTGTCATAGAGGCCGGCAAAACCACCACCACACGAACAGTTTCGTTTGTGTGCTATTGAAGGAGGAGCCGGCCATGAAACGCTTTACCGGTCTAATCCTGATTGCACCTGGCCTGCTGCTTACTGGCATGATCTCACTACCTGAGAAACCTGCCTCCGAGCGACATAAAGATGCGATCACGCAAAAGGTGCGCTATGACGCACCAAGTGTTGAGCTGCGCATGCGACAAGTGAAGTACCCTTTTGTGATGTCCGATGCTCAAGATGAGAAGCGGGATCTAAAAGGTTATACCGATCTAATGTGGGCAGCAGAAAATGGTCATTCTGTATTGGTGGCCGAACTATTGGCGGCGGGATCGGATCCCAGAGCCACAAACTGGTGGGGGCAATCAGCACTTGAGCTGGCCCGTGCCAAGGGACACGAACAGATCGTAGCCCTGCTTAAAAGAGAGTGACATGCCACCCTTGTGGTTAACACCATAAGGAACCGACACTCTCTGCACCCGAGCAAGGACCCCAACTTCCCCCAAATGAAGCCCTTGCGCTCTGCGCTAACGCTTAATAGAACCGGGGTCTGGTGCACACATGCCAAGGAACGTGATAGGGCGGAATGGTTATCGTACCACCGCCCTGGTCACGGACCGACTTACACCCGCGTTTACAACACCACTTTTACCCCTTATTCATCTGCTGCAACTCCTGCATAACCGCACCCAAAGCCTTCTCCCATGTCGGGGGCGTTGCCTTTTGCCCCAACCTGTTACTCAAAGCTGAACTATCCAACACAGAGAATGCTGGCCTGGGTGCAGGTGCACCATATTCAGCCGCGGTTGTGGATTCTATTGTTACAGGCTTTGATATCAAGGCTAACTCAAGCGCACGATCTTGTATTGTTTGTGCAAATTCATACCAGTTGGTTTGCCCTGCGCAACTCCAATGGTAGAGCCCCCCACCATTTTGAGTCGTTATCATATCATCGGCTAACAACCACAGCAGCTCAGCTAGTGCGTGACAACTGGTCGGGGCCCCCCATTGATCGGCGACAATACGTAAAGGGGAGACCCCCTGCCCCATTAAACGCAACATTGTGGTTAAAAAGTTTTTTCCCTGGGCATCATAAAGCCAGGTCGTCCGTACAACCGCACCTTGCTGCCCTAAATGTTCAAATATAGCCTGTTCTCCAGCCCGTTTACTTTGACCATATACAGACATGGGGTTGACTTCATCCTGCTCCGTATAGGGTTTGCACGCTTGGCCATCAAAGACATAGTCTGTAGAAATTCCCAAAAGAGGAATATCATGTGAGGCACACCATCGCGCTAAGGCCTCACTCGATTCAGCATTGAGCTTAAAGGCTGCCTCTCTATGCTGTTCTGCGCCATCTACATCGGTCATTGCCGCCGTATGGATTAATAAGTCAGGAAGACCCTTAGAAGGTAAGGATAAGACATCTGGCTGCGAGAGATCCCATTGATCTCGTCCAAAACAGCGACAATGATACTCTGCAGGGGTTGAACGGACCAAAGCACGTGCCAGCTGACCATGGGCACCTGTTATCCATATTGTGGGCATGATATGTATTACTCCGGCTGTTTTGAGGCATCCCAGGCATGGTAGAGCATAAGTGTTGCTTGCCATTTAAACCCTTTACCTTGGCGTTTAAGCATACTGTTTAATAAATAGCGTTTTGGTTGACCGTCAGCCCCTTTTAAGGTGACTTGAAAACCAGAAATTCGACATTGACCCGATTGCGCCCCCACCATCAAATGCTCAAGAACCTCTTCCGCTTGCTGAGGGTTCATAAAATAGTGCGCAGATAGCGGATGCTCCTGAAGAATTTGTTCCAAACTTGTTTCCAGATGATAGGCCGCACTATCGCTAACCATGGCGGGTTTGACCTCTTGTAATGCTTTTTGTGTCATCGCCGCTGGATATGCCACAAACACATAAGGCACGGCATCCCGAATAAAATTATGCTCTGCTTTACGAATATTGATCGCTTTTGCGGTACGGGTGATAAAAAAGGGCGGAATAAAAGGCACGACAAATTTAGCTTGAGCACACCACGGAAAATAGCTGCTCAACCATTGAATCAACGCCAATAGAATCAGAATGGAACTCCCCACAACCAGCGTTGCCAAAGGTGGCCGGGAGATAATGTATTCCAACTTTGCCAACACAGGACCAGCAGGTGAGTAAGCCATACCAGAGCTCCTAGTTAGAATGCGCGTCATTGAACTGCTGTACAAAAGCAGAAAAATCAGTCACAGACAGCGGTTTACTAAAATGGTAACCCTGAACAATGTCACTACCCAGAGCTTCAATGGCGGCTAAATCCTCATCGGTTTCCACCCCCTCGGCAATAATACTAAGGTTTAAACTGTGCCCAAGCTGGATGACAGCCCGACAGATCGCCGCATTATCCGCATCTTTGGCAATATCAAAAACAAAGGATTGATCGATCTTCACTTTTTGCACAGGAAAACGTTTAAGATATGAGAGCGAAGAGTAACCGGTACCAAAGTCATCAATAGATAGAGATGCCCCGGTTCCACGAAGTTGCGTTAACACCGCCATGGTGGATTCAGCCCCCTCCATCGCCACACTTTCGGTGATTTCCAAATCCAACCATTGAGGATCCAAGCCACTTTGGGCTAATGAACGATTTACCTCTTCCACCAGCTCTGGATCACTAAACTGCACAGAAGAGAGATTTACAGCCACTTTAAGTGGTGGCAACCCTGCATCTTGCCAAGTTTTGTTTTGATAACATGCGGTTCGTAACACCCAACGCCCAATGGGGATAATAAGCCCACTTTCCTCAGCCAAAGGAATAAAAACACCGGGCGATATATAGCCGTTTTCTGGATGTTTCCACCGAATTAAAGCTTCCATTCCAGAGAGAGTACGGCTAGGCACCGCCACCTGCGGCTGATAAAAGAGCTCAAACTGCTCCTCTTCTAAAGCTGTACGCATTTCGCGTAGCAACGTATGGCGGGCCATCATGCCTTCATCCATAGACTGCTCAAAAAAGCAGTAAATATTCCCTTTTTCCCCTTTGGCTCGATAGAGCGCCAAGTCTGCCTGACGGGTTAAATCTTCGACCCGCGCCCCATCACTGGGGGATAGAGAGATACCTAGTGAGGCCTGTAACTCAACCTCTTCTTTTTTTGCTTGGAAGCTCTGGTCAAAAACACTTAATAGTGCTGCCGCACTATCTGCAGCAGCAAGAGGGTCTGCCACATGCAATACAACCGCAAAGAGATCCCCACCCACCCGGCTTAAGGTTGCCGTTTCTGGAACCCGGGGGCGCAAACGTTCCACCACCTGTTGCAAGATACGCTCTGAACATGCGCGCCCCAAACGCTGGATAATGGTATCAAAATGGTTTAAGCCCAAATAGAGTACTGCCACCATAGGCAATTTAGTTTCACCACGGCTGACACGGGTTAAAGCACGGTCAAGACGATCATCAAATAGACTACGGTTCGGTAACCCTGTTAGACCATCATGGTTGGCTTGGTGTAGAAGCTGAGCTTCAAACTGCTTGCGGTCTGTAATGTTGGCACCATAAAGGTTCACATAGCCTGCAGCTAAGATAGGCGCCATACATAAACCAAATGTCTCAGTACCCGCATCGACTTCAAAAGCCAACTCTTCACCACTGTTTAGAGCATCTTCAATCATCTCTTTCCACGGCGAGGTCAATGTGGGTTTCTCTTCCTGATCAATCCCCCATGCTTGAAGCACAGGTTGACTGGCAGCATTATGGTAAAGAACACCACCACCACTGGCCACACGCATGACCGGGTTAATGTTCTCTTCAGGAAAACGGGCCAAACTTAATGCTCTTTTTTCAGCTTCAATTCGCTGCGTCACACTGGTTGCATAAATGTTGACATAACCAGTCTCTGTGATGGGTGCCAAACGTAGCTGAAAGGTCTCTATATCCGTTATTAGGTGTAGCTCTCGTTCATCTCCCCAGGCAAGGGTATCGGCAATGACATCCAACCACGCTTGATCCAGAGACTCTCCTCCTAAAGAGGAGATCAACGGCTCACTCGCAGCATTGGAGAACAAAACACTTCCCTTACCATCCACACGTAAGACCGGGTTGGCATTCTCTTCAGGAAATCGCGCCAAAGATTTTAAATGATCCCGCTCACCGACCAGGCGGGTGACATCCGTCCCATGTAATTGAAGCAGCTTATGATCACCTGGATGATGTATTTGCACAGCAAACACCTGTTCACCAATGCGGATCTCAAGAGTCTGCCCGTGCTGTTCCTGCATGGCATTTTGCACGCTAAGCATCAGGTCAGCAGGCAAGAACATGACTTGATCTGAACCATGCCAGAAGGTAAGCCACGCTCTGGCCGCCTGATTGACGTAGTGAAGATGACCCTTTGAGTCACAATGTATGATGGGGCTTGGATGTTCATCAGGCATATGGCTTATTTGCGGTATGTCACTTACCTTTGCCGCACGGCGTAACCACCACATCAACCCAAAACCGAAAAAGAGCAGAAAAATTAATAGATAAAGGTGCATATAATTAAGCCTTAGTTAGTGACCATTTAGAGCCCAATCGTAGGGTATATCTGCTTGGATTTTGCCAGAAGGCCATGCTTTAGGCGTATGATGCCGCAGGAAGTTGGGTAGATCAACAAAGTCAGACTTAAACCAGTGAAAGATTTGTGAAACATGAACCGTGTTACCGGAACGGTACAACCCCTTCACAGAATTGGCTAAAAAGAGTCTTGTCTGTTCATCCAGCTGCTGGTCTAAACTTTCAGCACTATAGGCTGTTGGTCGTAGATCTGGGCAACTACGGGAAGCACAGACAATGGCAAAGTGTATCCTTGGTTCTGCCAGTTTCCGTAAAATTTTATGTTCCAACTCATCCAGCGTCATGAGCTTGCCATGCACAATACCCGCGTTGTGCTTCCATACCGGCCATAACCAGGATCCAACATCTTTAATGCTTTTGACGGGCCAGTTATCAATCACCATTTTTATGGCCAATATATTGTAAGCATTGATATAAAATGCCAGTTTATCAGCTTTGGTTTGTAAAGATTCAACGGGAGTCTCTTGTAGCTTGATGACCACACGCTCCCAACGGGGGTCCGACTTTAAACCTTGATAATCCACCCAGTTTAACGACAACCCTCTCTCTACATGCCCCACTTTGACATAGGTCTGAAGAAGTGCATCGTAAACCGGCCAGCTTTGAGACCCGGCCTGTGCCTGAGGGATCATCATCCCTAAGATAACCACCACAACGGCCCAATTTCCCTTTACATAGCCTATCATGCCTCGCCTCCTGTTGTGATAAACCGTATGATAGAGCCCCTTTACCAAGGTTGGATGAAGCACCCCACCTAAATGTTCAATGGTTGATGAGGTTTTGCATGTTACGCCTGGAAAAAGTGGAAAAACGATTTGGGGCCACCCAAATACTCACCCATACCGACTTGGTCATTCATCCTGGAGAAAAAGTAGGATTAATTGGCCTAAACGGTATGGGAAAAACCACCTTATTCCGGATTATTGAAGAGACGGAATCCCTCGATTCAGGTCGGGTTGAACGACACCCGCCACATATGCGTATTGGTGTTTTACGCCAGGAGCTAACACCTTCTCATCGCTCAATTTTACAAGAAACACTGGGGGGCATCCCGCAACTGTTGAGCTTATCTGATCAACGGGAACAGCTGCAGCAACAAATCATCGATGAACCCGACCATTCCGATTATGAACAGTGGATCACCCAGCTTGGCGATATTGACCATGCCCTTGAAGATCTGGATGCTTATACGGCTGAAGCACGCGCAGGGGCAATTTTACTGGGCTTAGGCTTTACAACAACAGACCTTAAGCAGCCATTGGATGCTTTTTCAGGAGGGTGGCGTATGCGCGTTGCCCTGGCACAGTTACTATTCTCAGCACCTGACTTAATGCTGCTTGATGAACCAACAAACCACCTAGACCTGGAGTCTGTCGCTTGGCTAGAGCGTTACTTGTCGGGACTCTCCGGTGCCTATATTTTAATTTCACATGATCGGGACTTTCTGCAACGAACAACCCGTATAACCGTGGAACTCGAAGACGGTAAACTCACGCGCTATAAGGGAAGCTTCGACGCCTATTTACATTGGAAAGCTGAACAGGCTGAGTTACTCAGCAAACAAGCTGCTAAACAGGCTGAAAAACTGGAAGCGATGCAACGCTTCATCTCGCGTTTTCGTGCCAAAGCGACTAAAGCCAAACAGGTTCAAAGCCGCGTAAAACAGATGCAAAAAATGGAAGCCCAAAAAGTAGAAGCCCCTGGCCAGGGACGGGCTGCCCCCATTATTCGGCTACCAGATCCACCCCCTTGCGCATCACAAGTGGTAACCATCGATAAAATGGATATGGCGTATGGGGAGACACAAGTTTTTGCCAAAGCTGAACTTGAAATCAGCAAAGGATCACGCATAGGGCTGCTGGGGCCAAACGGCCGAGGTAAATCAACACTCTTAAAACTACTTTGTGGGGATATTGAGGCCACACAGGGTCTGGTCAATTTGGGGGACCGGGTGAAACCAGGCTTTTTTGCTCAGCACGCCTTAGAGTCTTTACGCCCCGAAGATACCATACTTGAGTCAGCCCGTATGGTAGCCCCTGCGGGTACAACCGAAACCCAACTACGCACAGTCTTAGGAGGCCTACTTTTTTCCGGTCAAACTGTGGAAAAGCAGGTTTCTGTACTCTCTGGCGGTGAAAAAGCCCGACTAGCCCTTGCTCGACTCTTTCTAAGTGGTGCCAACTTCCTACTACTTGATGAACCCACCAATCACCTGGACATGCCTTCACGAGCTGCCCTTGAAGAAGCTTTAGAGTCCTACCAAGGCACCTTTGTTTTGGTTTCACATGACCGGTCACTGCTCGAAAGTGTATGTGACCGGTTTGTTGCCATTTCTCAAGAACGTTTACACGCCGTTGGTGAAGATCTTGATCACTATCTGGAACACTTTGTTGAACAAGAGAACTCTGCTGCCACACCTGAGGCGGATGAAGATAAGAGCACCTCAAAAAACCGCTCTAAAGAGAGCAAACGTGAAGCCGCTCACATACGTAACACCTTACATCAACAGACCAAACCATTTCGCACAAAGCTGACTAAGTGTGAAAAATTAATCCAGACATTAGAAGCTGAAAAAGAGGTCATGGATGCTGCCTTGACTGACAGCAGCCTATATGACGAAGCCAATAAGGAAACATTGAAATCTCTCTTAGAAACAAGTAGCCAAACCGAAAAGAGTTTGGCCAAAGCTTGGGAGGAGTGGGAAACACTCTCTATGGAGATTGAAACTCTAGAAGAGGCCGCGAAAGAAGCATTGAACGAAACCTAAAGGTGACTTTCTCATATATTCGCTTCTCTCATGACCATCTATGCTTCAAACCCTTTATGGGCGAGGCCCCAAAAAATCACGGCGGGGTTTGGTTAGAAAGAGGGCTATAAAAAAGCCGCCTTCTTTCCTATGAAATAAGGCGGCTTTTCTAATGACGTTGCTGGTGCATCCGGTTAAGCGCTTATTTAGACTGGATCAGCTCAACCTTAAAGATCAAAAGCTTATTTTGACCGATAACTGGAGGACGGCCTCTTTCACCATATGCCAAGTGGGGTGGCAAGTAGAGTTCATAGATACTCCCACTGTTCATAAGCTGTAAGCCTTCCGTCCAACCCTGTACGACTTGATTCAGGGCAAACTCAATAGGCTCTCCGCGCTTATAAGAGCTGTCAAATACCGTTCCATCCAGCAGGCGCCCCTCATAGTGAACCTTTACTTTAGAGGTTTTGCTCGCAGGCTTGGGGCCGGTTCCGGCCTTTAGAACCTTATACTGCAAACCTGACATGGTGGTTCGCACACCTGATTTGCGCCCATTGGCCTTTAAAAAATCCTCAGCTTCTTTCAGATTATTGCTCTGCGCGGCGGCTTTCATCTTGGCCAACTCTGCACGACGACGTAGTTTTTCATCACGTAACGCCTGCTTCATATCTTGAGGTTGCATTTTCAGGGACTGTCCGGTCATTTTATCCCGAATTCCCATCAAAAGCGTATTGGTATCTATATCAAAACCTGTCTCTGCCAAACTTTGCGCCAGATTAACCCCAAGCGCATAAGATAGTTTATCTTTTTTACTCATTAAAGTTTCAGCAGAAAGTAATCCGGGCAGTAGAGTTACTGCAACGCAGAATCCCATCAGCGAGCTTTTCATCACATACGTCATACCATCCATCCTTTGTTCGAATACCCCTAAATAAACTACGTCTGGTGACAGGATGCAACCTGCGGCACCACCATGACACAAAGACTCTGCGCTCACAACCAACCCTAAAAAGCTTGGAATTATTTCTTCACCCTTTTTGATAGGCCTACCAACATATGCAGACAGCAAAATGGCCTCTCCATTTGCATGAAGAGGCCATAACTATGCATCGATCTTTCCAGGAATAGAAAAATCAGAACGTCTGTTCATAAGCCTGTTGATTGCAGCGTTGGTTAGTGATCAACCCGCTCGCGCATCTCTTTACCGGCTTTGAAAAAGGGTACCCGCTTTTCAGATACGGCGACGGAATCACCTGTCTTGGGGTTACGGGCTTGACGGGATTGGCGGTGGCGAACTTCAAATACGCCAAATCCACGCAATTCAACACGCTCACCCCGTTCCATGGCCTTGACAATTTCACCCAAGACTAAAGAGACCGCCAACTCGGCGTTCTGCTTGGAAAGACCATGTTGCTCCGCAATCATCTGGATCAACTGAGACTTGGTCATGGCGCTCCTCTAACTCACTTAACTATCTAAGGGACTGGTTTTTATGCTCAACTGGAGAACATTTTAACACATACCCAAAATAATTGAACCACTGTGCGTACGCAAATGGAAAAAAAGGGTTACGGTCATAACGCTCTTCTGGAGCTGCGAGCACAGAATATACCCCACTTTAACCGTACACACCATAGCAAAAGTATTTTTTTAGTACCGATGGCATAGATTATCAACACGCCATGTTTTCTCCATGCAACCCCCCAAACACCAAAAACGGTTTAATGACATACCCTGCGTATTTGGGCGGGTTATCTTAACTTTTTTAGCAGGCTCTTAAGCGCTGTTTGAGCACAGCATTATATCATAGAATTCATTGGCTGTTCGACACATGCACCTTCAAACAAGCCGCCGCCAGCTAACTTTAGCTGCGTATATCATTCACATATCATCAAAGTTGATACAACTCAGAAGGTTTACCACTTCTATTTTTTCTAAAAAACAACTCACAAACGGCTTACCTATTGCATATAAAACAATCAATAAGATCTAAACTTCGGCTAAAGCTTGCACCAGGAGATGCCAGATGTCTTCCAAAGATATGAACACAACCTATTCAAAAAACATGAAAACTTCTGGAAGAATCGCCACCCCCATGCTGGCACATTGCCACGGCAATGAAACCACAGGCGTTGCGGAAAAACTTGCCTCTGAGCTTAAGCAAACCCGCAGACCGACAACAGAGGCTGACATATCGAACGCCCAAAGCCTTGCCGAACTCTGCGCTTCTGAAAATTATTCTGCGGCCATGACAATCCCCATGCAACAGGATGATACGAGCCACGCTTCAACGCTTGTGACAGATCTATATGACATACCAAAAGATCTTATGCGCCAAACACGCATTCAAGATTAAACAACGCACACGCTGCATCAAACTACCGGACATGGGTACACCCCCCCAAATACCGGACTATAACGATAATGTGGGAGAGCAAAATGGCTACCATGGAAGTCCACGTACATTGCCCTGATTGTGGCAGCCTGGATGTGATTAAATTTGGTAAAGACCGCCACAACCGTCAACGTTTTCGCTGCAATGACCATTTTTGTGAACGCACCATCTTTATGATGGAAGACCCCGACTGGTGGCGCTTTGAAGAGATGAAGAAACAGATTGCTGTTCATTTATTAAGTGGAAATGGCATACAGCAAACCGCCAGCAATCTCGGTCTGCACCCAGATTTTGTCACGCGCATGGCCAGATAATCACACACTCTTTATAAAAAAGCCGGTATCGAACCATTCGATACCGGCTTTTTTTATATCGGTTACTTACGTCATCGTTTCAAATGTAAAAAGGGTCGCCCCATAACTTGGAGCGACCCTTTTTAAAATCCACCTATCGCGTCTACAACTTTACGTGACAACCCTTGAAGCTCTAGCAAAACGCTCAACCCCACGGAAAAGCCCCTTCGCCAAAGTTGCCTGGTAGTTCTCTTTCTTAAGCAACCGCTCTTCATGGGGGTTTGAAAGAAAAGCCAACTCAACCAATACCGATGGAATATCCGGCGCTTTAAGTACCGCGAAGCCCGCTTGCTTTACATTCTTATAGTGCAGCTTGACTTTTGGCATCGTATCTAGGGAATCCAACAAGTTACGGCCAAGCACCAAAGAACGGTTGAGTGAATCGCGCTGAGAGAGGTCCATGAGAATACCTGCAACCTCAGGGTCCACCACTTTACCCAGATTCACACCACCCACCAAATCGGTATTATTCTCTCGTTCCACCAAATCTTTGATTGCACGATCTGGTGTCGGTTTCCCTTTTTCAGAGAGGCAATACACGGAGGTGCCACGCGCAGAAGCAACGCGGAAAGAGTCGGCATGCAGACTCATAAACAGATCAGGATCATGTTGACGCGCAATACCCACGCGTTTTTTCAGGGAAACATAATAATCCCCTTTACGCGTTAAATGTGCACGATATCCAGGGGTGGCGTTGACCATATTCGCCAGTTTTTTGGCAACCGTCAGAACCACGTCTTTCTCTTTAACCCCTGTTCGACCCACAGCACCAGGATCTTCCCCTCCATGCCCAGGGTCGATAACCACAACCATCTCATCCCGATCAACCGTACGGTTACGGAATGGGTCATTACGGCGCTCAAGTTTAGCTTGACGCTCAAGTTCCCCTTTACGGTACAGGTCAATCACCAAACGCGGACCACGTTTCTTGGTCGCTTTTAGCAAGAAAGAGCGCGGGCGAACCTCTTCATTCAATTCAAACACTGCCCGCGTTGTATTCGGACGAGGAATACCCATACGGAACGCACGAACCACCGGATCTTTAATCCGTAAATTATGCGTACTGTGAGAAAGCGTAGCGTTGTCAATATCCAACACCACACGATCCGGATTTTTAAGGCGAAACAACGTATGCTTAACGGGCCGCTCCAAATCAAACACCACTCGGGAGTGATCAGGCGCAGTCCAAACACGAATATCTTTGATACGATTAGGACGCAAAGAAGCTTCAGCTAGCCCAGGCAGCATTAAACCACCAGAGGTAACAGCCAATAGCTGCAACAACTGTCGACGATTAACGTCTGACAAACCATTGAGCCGTTGATGAAGATCTAAAAGATCCATATTGTCATCCGTAACCATGGCAATCAGGTCTCGAAAAAAGGTTGAGAACCATGTTCCTTCGCGCTGTCGCAGGTTATAGTAGCCCGTTAGCACTAAAAAGGAACCAGGCGCACCCCCTGAAACCTCAGGCGTGCGCAGCATAAATCAGTTCAGCATAGATACAGAAGCAAGGAACATGCCGCTTAAAACGGTGGTGTGAGGAGGGTTTCCATGAGCACGGATGTGGATCTGGAAGAGATCGCAAAATTTGAAAGTATGGCGCATGAGTGGTGGGACCCTACAGGGAAGTTCCGTACTCTGCATGAGATTAACCCCGCCAGGGTCGCTTATATAAAAGAGACATTGACCGGTCAAAAAGAGGGGGACCTACATGGTACCCGCTTGCTGGATATCGGGTGTGGTGGCGGTATTTTGTCAGAGTCACTCTCTGATGGTGGCGCAGAGGTTACCGGAATAGATCGTTCAGATAAGATTATTGGGATTGCCACAGCTCACCAAGCAGAGAGCGGCTCTACTGCCACTTACCGGGTACAATCGGCTGCCGATCTTGGTAGGGCTGAACCTGAAAGCTATGATGTTGTACTCGCCATGGAGGTACTGGAACATGTACCTGACATTACCGCGTTTATCGGTGACTGTGCAACGTTACTCAAACCTGGCGGCACCCTCTTTTTTGCAACCTTAAACAGAACCCCAAAATCGTGGCTGTTTGCCATTGTTGGGGCCGAATATGTGCTGCGCTGGTTACCCCGTGGCACCCACCAGTTCGAAAAATTTATTAAACCTTCTGAACTACGCACCGCACTGCAAAGCAATGGGCTGGATATGCAGACCGTGCGCGGACTCTCATACAACCCAATCAATAGCCAGTGGCGTATCACCAACGATACCCAGGTCAATTATTTGGGCCATGCCATCAAGCCATTAAAATAGAACCTCTTGGGCCTTCCTGCAGCAGGAAGGCCCAAACCCAATTATGGCGATTCAGGCTTTATAATAACGCGACGCACAAGATTACCTGCAGCATCGAGCATGACCACTTCATTTCCTGCTGCAGTCCGGACCCATACTGCAACACCGGCTGGCGTCCCCACCATTTGCTCGACCTGCCCCTGTATAGGCAGAGTCAGTATTGAATTAGTTTCAACCATATGTTTTTTAACAGGGATGGGTGCTGGGGTTTCAGCGACAGGATGCGCTGCTTTAACCTCTGTTTTTTGTGATTTATCTCCACGTTTTTGAATGACCATCACAATCAACGCAATAGACATGATTAAAATCAGCACACCACCACCGATCACACCCATTTTGAGAAAGCGCATACTCTTGCTGGCAGGCTGTGAATCTGTTTGTTTTTCATTTTCCATGGAGCTCTATTCCTGTGTCTGATCAAAAAACACCAAGCATCCTTCAGGTCACCCTTACGGAGACCGATCAAGGCTTACGGGTAGACAAGGTGTTGGGCGGGTACTTTCCTGACATCAGCCGGTCATCGTTGCAACGCTGGATTAAAGAAGGCCGCATCCTTATAGAGGATCTTCCGGCCAAACTACCCAGTCAAAAAGTTAAAGCCGGACAACAGGTCACCATTCATCCTGCGGAACCTGAACCAACAGAGGTTCAGCCAGAGGCTATTCCGTTAGAGATACTTTTTGAAGATGACCACCTACTTGTGTTGGACAAACCGGCTGGCATGGTGGTACATCCTGGCGCAGGTGTCAACCACGGCACCCTTGTCAACGCCTTACTTCATCACTGCGGTACGGCGCAGAATCCTCACGCTGGGCTTTCAGGTATTGGGGGGGTTATCCGCCCAGGTATTGTACATCGCCTAGATAAAGATACCAGCGGTATCATGGTTGCTGCTAAACATGACAAGGCCCATATTCAACTCTCCAGTCAGTTTGAACAGCGCACCATTGGCCGACATTACCTAGCCATAACGCGTGGCACACCCAAACCTGACAAAGGCCGGGTTGAAGGGGCTATTGGGCGCCACCCTATACACCGCATTAAAATGGCCGTTGTCACACAGGGTGGACGCGCCGCCGCGACCCAGTACCGTGTGCTTGAGAGCATGGGTGCTTTTGCCCTAATTCGTTGTAAGCTAGAGACAGGTCGAACCCATCAAATCCGGGTACATATGACCCATGCAGGCCATCCTTTGGTGGGGGACCCTCTTTATGGGCAGCAGCAAAAAGCCCCAACACACTGGCCACAAGCACAACGGTCCCTTTTTAATCAGTTTCAAAGGCAAGCCCTGCATGCCCATACCTTAAAATTCACCCACCCCATAACGGGGGAGGATATGGCATTTAAACGTGCACCACCCGATGATTTTAGATTACTCTATGAAACGCTGGTACAGATGTCACAATAGCCATATCTGCACCTACGACAGGTCAGGTGCTAAGGAATTTTTATCATGCAAGAAAATGATCAAGAGATCCCACTCCCTCCCGCCACCAGTGCCCGTCTCGCACGCTGGGCTACGCTGACACAGGACCAACCCCCAGAGCAGTTAGCTCAGTGGCAAGATCGCCCAACCAGCCCATGGGTTGTCGTCATTGAAGATGGTCCGGCCCTAGATCGCCAGCGCTATATTGCCAAATTTGAGCTACAAGAAGAGATACCCTTTTGGGCGTATACGCTATGCAAAGCTTATTTGGATGATGTGGGAGAGTGGCCTCTATTTGGTTTTCAGGCGGATAAAGCTTTGCTGCAATTTGAAGAACATACCGACATTGAAAAGGCAACCAAAGAGGTAATTGAGTGCCTGAACACAGTCTGGCCAGAGGTAACATTGGTCTATTTAGGGCAAGGTGAACCTGAGGATCACTAACCGCTCAACTGCCCATATCTTCCCATGCACCAACGGAGACCATGTAATCGAAGAGAAGCAGGGTCAATACAATTACGATAACCGCACCTGCTAAAAAGGCCAACCGCCAGACCAAAGAGACCGTTCCACACTCGGGACAGCGCGAGTTCTGTTCCGGGTTGTACCATTTACCACAATCGGTGCATTGGCGCATAGAAGGACCCTGTCATAGACTGTCGGGATGGGGCATAAGTTAGAATAGGTTCAGTGTAAAGAACTCTGGGGCTAAGCTCAATCCTGCAAATAGAAGTTTTGATCCCATAGCGGTCAATAAAATACAGAATACACACTTAACACCTTGGCTAAAGCAGGTATAGCATGCAACACATCTGCCCCTAAAACTAACAACTAACAAGGGGCCAAACCAAAAACGTAAGCTTAACCTGACAGCACGTTAGGTACACAAACGTTTCAAGTGTTGACGACAGAATCATACAGAGAACATACACCCCCGACATCTACCTTATCGATATCAGTTCTCTAGAAGCACCCTCAACGAGAGGATACAAGAACAACCCAAGTCGACAGCGCCTATCAGCCAGCCCCTCTTCTTTGCATCACTTTTATGGCGATATTTCCTCCATACATATCTCTTAAGGATTTGAGGTAGAACCATGGAATATCAACGTCTTTTTATTGCGTTACCCCTGCCCCCTTCTCTGCATGCTGTCGTGAACACCTACCAAGAGAAACTTCAGCCTCTCCACCCCAAGTTTCACTGGACCCCCAGTAGACGCCTCCACCTGACTTTGCTCTTTTTAGGTACACAACCAACCACATGCATACCCACATGGCGATCACGACTGGATACCATCGCCAGCCTTACTGCACCATTAGCGCTACAACTTGGCCAGCTTGGGGCTTTTCCCACCCCATCCCAGCCCCATGTCATCTGGCTGGGTATGGCAGGTCAAAGCTTAGCTGGGCTACACACCCTCGCCAATCAACTAAGTCAGCACCACCCATCGCAAAAACCTTTTATTCCCCACATTACTTTAGGAAGACACCATGGTCGTGGCGCTACAGAAGCATTGACGCAATCCTCTTCAGCTCATGGGGCATGCTGGCAAGCCAAGGAAATGACACTCTTCAGCTCCAACCAGCCTAAACCGGGGAAATTATTCTACACGGCATTACACACATCTAAATTTTCTCTTTAATTTCTGAATCTTTCACGGATTGCACGGTTTTTGCGTTTTCAGGCATTGCGAGAAGTGTAAACCTTGTTCATCAGGCGTGTTGCCGTCACTTATGACACACGCTTAATTCGGTGGAAATTGCCATGAAGGTCTCCAAGATCTGGTTTCAAGAGAAGCGTCTGGTCCCCCAACTACAGGCGGATATTGATGCTTCAGCCAAAGTGAAGTTACAAACCCTGAAGCGTGAAATTGTAGAAATGCTGACAGCTCAGCGTTTTGTCACTTTTACCAAACAACGCTACTTTCACTATGATAACCAGCTGAACTGCCTATGGTTAATTTACCAGTTCAAGGGCCGTCCAGATGAGATGTTTCGCTATGTCTCTAAACTAAGGGTCTATGCGTTTAACCATTGGGAAGTTCCAGATATTGATGATCTGCGAACCATCTCTATGGAATCGCTTTTCTATACCCACCCGTTGCTTAAAGATGCCACGGTTTTATCCGCCAACGCTTCCAAAGATGGTGTTGGCTATCAAACCATAACACTGGGCCACTCCGGTCGCAGTGGGGCTTCACAAGAGATGCAAACCATCTTGCCCATGCATAGGGTTAATCAACGAGATATCTTTAGCTTCATTATTGCAAACTCTTTGGTGCCCACTGGTATTGAGGGGATAGAAGAGAAGCTAAAAGAGCTCTATGAACTAACGCTTTCACTTAATCCCGATAAAAGCAACGACACACCCAAGCCCCCTTCCCTTCGAGCATTGCAGCATGTCCTGTTAGAGTCTGACTATGTTCGGGCACGGCTGCCTGTACTGGAGCCTTCAACCCTAACAGATATGGGTAAAGGGATGTGGGAGCTCTACCAGCCAGAGCAACCGCCAGGTGAGGGTTGGCAAGAGGTCGAGCTGGAGACACCTTGGGAAGCACGTAACCCTGAACAGGATATACGTGATGGTGTTGTGGCCATTGATTTTGGCACAAGCTCAACAGTTGTGGCCTGTCGTGAAAATGGCAAAACCACCCTCTTACGGGTTGGGATGTCTGATCTTTTTCAAAAGCCCCAACCAAAGGATTATCAAAACCCAACCGTTTTGGCCTTTCAAAACCTGCCAAAAATTATGGAAGCCTGGAACAGTGAAGCCTACCAGCCTCTCGTAAGCTGGGATGATTTTCACTTCTCTCATCAGGCACTGGATGAACTAAGAGAAAACCAGTCCGCCCAAAATGTTGTTGCGAGCATTCTCACAGGCATTAAACAGTGGCCACTGCGCGCTGAAGGTGAAGGGGAGCTGCGTATCGTTGACCAGCAAACCGATACTGAGATTATTGCCAAACCGGGCTCCACGCCCATGCCAGCACCACAGACCCATATTACAGTCTCAGAAGATGATCCTCTGGATCCAATTGAACTCTACGCCTACTATCTGGGGCTCTATATTAATCATCGGGCCAGTGGTTTGTTCCTTGAATATTATATGACCTTCCCCATCACCTATCCCAAAGATGTTAAGCAACGCATGCTTAATGCTTTTGCTCGGGGTTTACAGCGCAGCTTGCCACTCTCTTTAATTAATACACCTAGCATGCGTCGGTTTGTTGTTAAAGAAGAGGCTTCTGAACCGGCAGCCTATGCAGCTTGCGCACTCAATGAACTCAATATTGAATCCACCGACAAAGGTAACGCCTTTGCCGTATTCGATTTTGGTGGTGGTAGCTCAGATTTTGATTTTGGTATGTTCCGCACACCGTTTGAGGATGAAGAAGCTCAAGGGTATGAGGCGGTTATTCGACACTTTGGTGCCAGCGGCGATATGTATCTAGGGGGTGAGAATCTTGTCTCTCAACTTGCCTACCGTACATTTATTCAAAATTTGGATGCTTGTCGAACCCATAAAATAGCCTTTACCCGCCCTGTAGAGGCTGATCTGTTCCCTGGTCATGAGCTTTTTGTGGAATCTTCACATGTGGCCCAAACCAACACATCCTTAGTTATGGCAGCGGTTAGACGTTTCTGGGAAAGCTTTGAGTGGCATGTTGATCCAGAGATCCTCTCCCAAACTATTCCTGGCAGTGATGGTGACCGCCGGCGTCGTCATACCGACTTAATTGGAGACGCTCTAAGTCTAGCCCTTACCAGTGAAGAGTTTGATATTGATCCCAATGCGCAAAGCCTACCACCAGATAAACGTATTGAAGAGTTAGAGCTGGAACTGCTTAACCGTGACCGGGAAAAAGTCACGGTTACCTTCCAAGTTGACCGCAACCAGCTAAACCACTTCCTGGTTCGTCGGGTAGGCAAAGGGATTTTAAGGTTCTTCATCGCGCTGAAAGGGGCCTTTGAAGGGATCAATGAACACCCTGAAGAGGTACATATTCTCCAAGCGGGTAACTCCTGCCGTTCTCATTTGGTGCAAGCACTGTTTACCGTCTTTTTACAGAAAAAGATGCATGGCTGGGAGCCACCACCCAACGGTATTCGTAAAAACCCCATTCTTGAGAGGGTCCAGCAACATGTACCCTTTATGCGCTATGTGGTACATCGCCCCCCTGTAGGCGATGTAAACAACCCCTACAAACCCACCGCCAAAACAGGTGTGGCTATTGGTCTTCTGAAGTTGATTCCTGGTGAACCACTATTGGCGACCGGGCCAACGGATGAGAACAGCTCGGGGGAGGCCCCATTCCGGCTTTTTGTTGGGGGTATCCGCAAGACCCAGTTTGTGCCGATACTCAAGCAGAACAGCCCTTACTTTGAATATCGTGAGCTTGGCGTTCCAACACGTGGCGTGTTTAACCTCACCTACTCCACGTCACCTCAAGCAGGTCTTGGCACCTTACAAAGGGGTTCCACAGAGATTAAAGAGCGCAGTCTGCGTTTTCATCCAGGCTTAGAAGGGAAACGCCTCTTTATTCAGGCTGTCGCCCCTTTCAAAGTTGAACTCTGCCTAGCAGACTCCTTAGCACAGATCCTTAAGCGCCCTGAAGAGGTTGCTTATCAAGAGGTGCTGGAACTTAAATAAGTGAGTTCTGCATAAGCCCAATAAAAAAGGCCGCCCATTGGGCGGCCTTTTTAAATACGATCAAACATGCCGGTTAATCTTCGAGTTTCATGTCCTCAAAGAACCCTTCCACAAAGAAAGGCCCATGCTCGATTTTGAAGTACTGTTTAATACTGTTGAGCTTAGTTGAATACTGCATGGCATAACTGGTGCCAGTGATTACGGTCGGTGGGGTCAAGGCGATGTCCCCATATTTTTCACCCAGGCGTGTTTGCAAACCACCCGCGACCATGTTGCACAGCTCACCAAAACCATCAGCGGCTTCTTCATTTTTAAGATCTTCGTATGTCTCGCCAGAAAAAGAACCCGCTAATGCTGCGGCCACATACATTGGGCAAGAGAGATGAATACCACCTTTTAAACCACCGCCAAAACCGACAAGGGCTGTGGCTTCAGAATCTGGTGGAGCATAAGGTTGAAACTCTGGCTTAGCAATCACGGGTCCGGGGGTGACCTCCAACATTAAAAATGCCAAAAAGATCTCATGCACCGAATCGATGATCGCCTGTGAAAATTCCTGCTTGAGCACACTCGCCTCCAGCTGGCCAACATCATTAAACCGTCCGAATAGACCAATCCCCCTGATCTATCCTTGGATAATCCCTAGTTAAACCAAAAAATCAGGGACTTACCCACCAAAAGGAGCCTTGCACCCTCTCCCTTTATTGACCTGACACCTTATCATGACAGATCTGACAATCCGTCTTGGTGTTTATTGATCTCCTACTTTTTTAACATGAAGAGACCAACAAATCACCTGCTTGTGTTACATGACCGCACTTTTTCGTAATCTCCATACAAAGAGGGCATCTTTTACGTAGATCACATTGATATTACCAACCATTCTTTCGGGAAATACTATAATGAATCTAAAAATAGCAACCCAAAAAACACCCACACCTTGCACTACGCCAGGGCTTGCCCGTCAAGAATTCTTTGCGGGTTGGTCATAACCATCTGAGTAGCCTTATCTACACCAAATTGCTGAGCCACCAGGCGAACAGCATCTCGCATAGCCGGCTGCCGATGGTGAATATCATGGGTATCTGTCGCAAGTACCTGTACCCAGCCTTGCTCAATCCAAGTATCAATAACAGCGGCTGTTTTTTCTCCATAGCTGCCACAAACACTACTACACGTTACCTGCGTCTTACAGCCCAATGCCATAAAAGGTTCTAGGCGGCTGGGATCATGACGGAATGTTCGAATACGCTCAGGATGCGCAATAACAGGTGTGTAGCCCTTATGAACCAAAAGCTCGCACATATACAGCTCTCCACCCTGCAAGCCTGCATGGGCAAATTCGGTCAGCACATAGCGGCATTTACCTTTGGCATTATGCTGCGTTAATAGCGGTGCAAAGCCCGTCTGTAACTGCTTTTGTGTATGGGCATTAAGTCGAACTTCAGCCGCCCCATAGATGGTGAGTGGAATTTGAGCTTCGTGAAGATGTCGACGCAGTACATCAACAGAACGGCTGACAATCTCCGCCCCATTGTTCCAATTACTTGCTGGGTTTAAATGTGGTGTAGCGACCATCGCAACGATCCCATCAGCAACAGCCATACGGGCCATATTTAAGGCCATTTGCATACTACTGGCGCCATCATCCAACCCTGGTAGGATATGGGCATGAAGATCAATATAGCCTGCGAGCGGAACCGAACTATTCACACCGGTTAATCCTTAACCTAAAAAACCATAACCCAAGCCGTGAAGATCGTAAGGGGCTGGTTCGTTTTTAACAAACCAACCAGCCCCCTTTCAAGGAAAGTGTGACTAGCCGTACAGAAGATCAACCATAACCAGACTGAGCCAAGGTACATAGGTAATCACAATCAGCGCGACAATCAGTACCATCATCCACGGCAGTGCCGCTCGTGTTACAGCACCTAAACTCATACCAGACAACCCTGCCGCTACATAAAGATTAAGCCCGACAGGGGGTGTAATCATGCCCACTTCCATATTGGTGGTCATAACAATCCCTAGATGAATCGGATCAATCCCCAAGTTTATAGCGATAGGATGGAACAGCGGTGCCAAAATGAGCAGAATGGCAGAAGGCTCCATAAAGTCACCGGCAAACCAAAGGATGACATTGACCAGAAGCAAGAACATATAAGGGGAAGGCTCACTGGCCATCACCTGCTCGGCCAACTCCTGGGGAATACGCTCTTCGGTTAACACATGGGCAAAAATCATGGCACAGGCGATAATGAACATCAGCATAGAGGTCATCTTGGCTGAATCCAACATCACCTTGGGAACATCTTTAATGCCCATATCCCGGTGCACAAACAATGCAATAGCTGCCGAGTATACCGCTGCCACTGCTGCCGCTTCTGTCGGCGTAAACACCCCTCCGTAGATGCCACCGACAACAATAAAGATCAGTAACAATCCCCAAAAGGCATCCAGAAAAGTCTTTAAAAGGTGACCTGCACCCTTCCACTCTTCTCTGGGCATATTCATACGCTTGGCGGTAATCCACGTCGCCGTTAACAGCACTCCACCCATCACCAAACCCGGTAAAATACCTGCAATGAACATTTTACCAACCGACTCTTCAACAGCATCCGCATAGACAATCATAGGAATGGAGGGGGGAATAAGAATACCCATAGAGCCGGATGTGGCAATAACCCCCACAGCAAAGCGTTTATCATAACCCGCAGCGATCATGCCGGGGATCATGATAGAACCAATGGCGACCACTGTGGCGGGTGATGAACCGGAAATGGCGGCAAACAACATACAAGAAACAACACCAGCCATGGCCAAACCACCCGTCATCCACCCCACCATAGCCTTGGCAAACTCAATCAGACGGCGGGAAACCCCACCTGTTGTCAGAAAATGAGAGGACAGGATGAAGAAGGGAATGGCCAGGAGCGTGGTATGCTCCATGGTATCAAACAGCTTTTGGGCCACCGTAATGGCCATGGAAGGATCATCGGTTGCAAACAGAACGAATAACAGACTGGAAAGCCCCAGACTGATGGCAATAGGTACACCAATGAGTAGAAGAAAGATTAAACCTAAGAAGAGAAATAGCGTCGTCATACCATCTCCTCCAATTCATCTTCACCCTCGCGCTTATGGATACGGATAGCATGCCCATGCCAGATATCAAAACCAATCCGCACAAAGTGTATAAACATCAAACCCAGCCCAATGGGTATACTCAGATAGGGAATCCATTGAGGCATTCTTAAATCCTCAGACAGATCTCCAAACATGCGTATTTCCATGGTGTAGATAATGGAGTAGTAGAACACCACCCCAACAAAGAGCAGGCAACTAAACAGAGCGGCTAACACCAAACGCCGCTGCCAAAGCGGTGGAAATTTTTCCACCAAAATATCAATACCTAAGTGACCACCAGCCTTAACCAAATGTGCCGCACCAATAAGCACCACCCAAGCGATGGTGTATTGAACCGCTTCCAAGGCCCAGGTCAGCCCCGTTTCAAAGACATATCGAGCCACCACATTGGCAAACATCAGCAGAGTTGCCCCAGCCAAACCAAGGGTGATAATTACCCGCTCCAACCAATCCAAGGATTGATCGGTTATTTGCATCCATTTGGAAAACATGATCCACCCTTTCCTTCCATGACCTGACTTCGATGGCCAGGTACTTTTTCGCCCCCCTCAAGTACTGTTTGGGTCCCTCTATCTTTTCAAGCAAAAGCCTGTCACGCCGCTCTATAAAAGCTCTTTATATGCTTAAAACCAAACAGTGTATATCAATAAAAAGAGCCGGATGCTTAACATCCGGCCCTATATTGATTCTCGGTCAATGGCCGAGTACTTGGTGTACCTCTTTTAGGAGATCTTCACCAATCTGACGGCGGAACTGATCCTCAACCCGTGCGGTGGCTTTTCGCCAAGCCATACGTTTTTCAGCAGGCATATCCACAACTTTGGCAAAACCCGCTTTTTCCACTCTAGCCCGGTCACCTTTATCCGCTTCTGCAGCAAAGCGACGGTTGGCCATTGTGGCATCTTTAACTGCTTTTTCCAGAGACATACGGATGTCATCTGGCAGGCCAGCCCAAAAACGGTCACTTACGACCAGCAGGTACCCAAGGTAGGAGTGATTAGATACAGAGACATAGTCTTGAACTTCATGGAATTTCTTAGAGTAAACATTGGACCAAGCATTTTCCTGCCCATCCACAACACCTTGACCAAGCGCGGTATAAACCTCTTTGAAAGGTAGCTTTTGGGGAACGCCGCCCAGTGAACTGATCATGGCAGCATGAACATCAGAAGTTTGAATACGGAACTTCATCCCTTTAAAGTCAGCAGGGGCATCCATAAGTGGTTTAGACCCCTTAATGGAAAATACTTTCATACCATTATCCCAAAACCCCAGCGCACGTAGACCTTTACGCTTGAGAGGGTCGGTCATTTTATTGACCACAGGGGAGTCAACCAATGTATGGACATCATTGATATCATTGAACAGGAAAGGCAGATCAAAGGTCTGTAGTTTCTTGGAGAATTTTACAAACTTGGACAAAGAGGGAGCCGCCATCAGACCCACTTTTTTACTGCGGGACAGGCGCATGGCTTCCATTACTTTATTATCATTGTAGAGCTGAGAGCTGGGAAAAACCTCTACACGTACTTTACCTTTAAGACGCTCATTAACCAGCTTGGCAAACATGTCTGCCGCTTTTCCCTTAGGTGTTTGTGGCGAGACAACATGGGAAAACTTAATAACATACTCGGCAGCCTGTGCTCCACCACTCCAACCCATTCCAGCGACAAGAAGGGCGGTTGCAGCGCAGGCGACACCAATACGAAAACTCTTCATCTCTACCTCCTGAACGGTTGAATGCATCACCCCTTCTTGCATGGAGACGAAATGCCCCATAACTAAGGGGTTACTCGATCTAACGACGGTCAGTTGATGGGGTTACCCTGCTGATAACCTTGCCATTGGCATACCCTTAATGCTGACCCAATATTTTTTTATAACGGCATTGATTCATTTCAGAGTAATGGATTTACCCAACATCCACCATTAAAAATGTGAATATATTCAGACAAGCATGTATTTGTAATGAAATATAACTTACGACCTTATTGTTAAAATATGTTTGCTTTAAGGGCTGATCCCGCGAAAAACATCACGATAAACCCTTACCATACAGATTTTTTTTCACACAAAAAAAACCCCGCACTTGGAAACCAAGTACGGGGTTTTTTATTCGCCCACTCCCTAAAAAAGGGAATGTTTAAGCTTAATCGCTTACTTCAAAGCAGCCATAGCAGCTTCGTAGTTGGGCTCTTCAACGATCTCAGGCACTTGCTGTGAATAAACAACTTTACCATTTTCGTCGATGATCACAACAGCGCGGGCACACAGACCGGCCAGAGGACCGTCTACAATGCGAACACCATAAGCTTCACCAAACTCAACAACACGCATTTCGCTCATGCCTGCAACGCTCTCCAGACCTTCGGTCTCGCAGAAACGCTTGTGAGCAAAAGGAAGATCGCGGGAGATGCACAGAACAACTGTGTTGTCCATTTTATCAACATTGCCGTTGAACTGACGTACAGAAGCTGCACACACAGGGGTGTCCAAGCTGGGGAAGATGTTCAGAACAACTTTCTTACCAGCATAGTTCTTCAGGCTGACCTCGGCCAGGTCGGTGCCGGTCAGGACAAAATCAGGTGCATCGCTACCTACGGAAGGCAGGTCGCCATTGGTATTGATGGGGTTACCCTTAAGTGTGATCTGAGCCATTGCTCACTCCTACAGCTTTGGTTGTTTTAATGTACTATTATGTTCAAAAAGATGTGGCGATGGTACACAGCTATTTCTGAAACATCAACATTTTTGTTGCTGTATCACTAAAAAAACGCACTTACAGCTATAAGTTACACATTAAATATCTATTTTTCCTGAACTTACGCAAACAACAAAAAAACGAAAGAGAGGCGCTTGATGGAGCACCTCTCTCTTTTTGGAACGATTTAATGAAGGTTTATGGAGCTTTTTGAGTGATCTCTTCTTCTCGAGATTTCATTTTAGACCATCGACCATCCATCTGTTCCACGGTGACCTCTTTTGTGTCGATGGTAATATCCGCTCTTGGCGGATAAGGCCCACCCTTTAAGAGATAGTTACCACGCCCATAGCGGTCTTTAAACCCACTCACTTCATACAGCCCCTCAGTCAGTTTGAGTTTTCCACCTAAACGGTTATAGCGGAAGTTATCAAACATAGAGAACGGAGCCTCTTTAAGTGCGCTATCAGAGTAGCCAGCAAGAATGGCCAAGTTTCTTAACATCGACGCATTCACACGCTGTTGTGCCACATTTTTTGGGCCACCGTTAAATGAGGCCTGGAATGCCTTAGGCTGCATGCCATCGAGCTGAAGGCCAGACAGGGTGAGATGCCCAACCCCTTCAACCTTACCCAATTGCAAGTCATCACTAGCTTGCTTGAGATCAATGTTAACCAAACGCACATCACCACCCCATTGAGGATTGGTTTTCAGCGTATCTGACACATGGAGATTTTTAAGACTAAGCTGACCACCCCACACAGAACCCGTTAACTGCCCCTGCGTCGTAATCTGCCCCTTATCCAAGATAATGGAATGCAGACGGCCTGACAGGTTACCGGTACGAATGGGAAGGTTATATCGCTGGGCCCAATCAGCCAATTGAAGGTTATGTATCGTTGCATCCGCATGGAGGCGCAGATCTTTTTTATAGATACCTTCAAGCTTTAAGCTATGTAACTCAACGGGTGTTTCCTCAACCTTAAGGGAACGATCCTTACCAAAGAAGAGCGTTCCTTCAACCAAAAGAGGCTTGCTCTCGAACGGTGAGAGCTCTAGCTCGCCAATGCGGATCTTTGCCACTTTTAGCTGTGATTGTTCAGAAGTCAGCGGTTGGGTTGGAGCCTGCTGCAGCATTGGCAAATTCATCTGCACACCCTGCAACTGCCAGTTACCATTGGGTCCAGTAAACGCTGCATCTCTTAGCTGTACCTGCCCTTTTAATCCCCCATTTTGCCATTGGTGCAAATCGTCAAAATGCAGGGACATATCCAAGCGCCCGGAAAGATGACTACCCTCCCAATCGGGCCAGCGAGGCATCATTGCGGGATGCAAGTAGTGTTTATACAGGTGCCCTAACCGGCCAGCCTCTACCCGCAGCTTCCCTGACCAAGGTTGAGCAGGTTGATGATCTAGCTCCCATCGCACAACCCCAATGCCCTTTTGGTGACTGGAGCCTGTTACGTGAAATGGAACTTCATCCAGGCGCCACCCTTTTTCACTGCGTATCTGCAGCTCTACCTGAGGACTCTCCAGACTAATATTGCGCTTTAGGTTATCCAAAGACCATTGACCAGAAGGTACATTGCCTTCCAACTGCACAGAAAGCCCTTGGGATGTTGGATCAAAAATCAACTTGGCTTGACCACTCAATGCAGCCTGCTCAATCGCCATGTGATGAGGAATATCCGAGATCCCAAGATCAAACGAGTTCCCTTGCCAATCAAACTGTTCGACCTGCCATGACGCACGACTTTTCCATAATGCATGATCACGCCAAAGCTGTATCAAGCCATACAGCTGCCCCTGACCTAATTTTCGACCGGTGATATCCGAAAGACGGCTTACAGCCAAAGGGTGACTTTGGGGAATTTCTAAACGCCAACCTGCATCCGAAAAACGCCCTGGCTCTGAGGTATTACTGTAGGAGATTTCCAACCGAGCATCATGCCAGTGAAGCACACTTTTTAACTGTTGCAGTTGCGGCGCGGCCCCACGGGCTTCCCCCCGCCAGGAAAAGGATTGAAAACGGCCATCCTGTGCCCGAGCTTCACCACCAATTCGGAATCGGTTCATCGCCCAACCACCGGTGTTTACCCAGATCAGGTCAGCACTACCCTCGACATAACGCATGGTGCTGTAGGGAGCATCAACGGCAACCGCATCTAGCTCCAGGGAGATGGGCTCTAACAGTCGATGCGCTTTACCCCGAGCAAGCAAGGTCGTACGTACATCCTTAATATCTATCCCTGGATATTGAATATGGTCAGGACCAGAAACCCCTTCCACTGTCCAATACATCTCCGGCCCACTGTTCTCACCATGGGCGGTTATTTTCCAAGGTTTACGCTGCATCCATTTGGCATTTTCAGGAAGGGGAACCTGCATACGTAACCATCGCATGAGCTTAATGGGGCTATGTAACTCTGTGGTCAGTTTCCATTCAGGCTTTTGACCTTTCCAACGAAGCCGCATCTGTGTATCAAGCATCCCCCCCAATTTAAGGGTACCATCGGGGATATCCCACTCCTCACGTTCATGGAACAAAGTCCCTGACATAAGTAGCGGCTTGCGCGTGCCATTAGGGGCTGCAATGTGTCCTGACCCGTTCCAATGCAACCGATCGCCACGCATGGTTAAATAGAGCGTACTGGCACCCTGCCAGTTATCCACACTTCGAATATTCTGTACATCCAGTCGACCGTTGGCACTCACCGACCGCCCAGGTGTAATACGTAGATCAAGATCCAGATTGGCTATACCTTGGGTTACCCCAATATTTAAAAGACCAAACCAAGGCTTGGCGGTCATATCTCGCGTATGCAGAACCACATGCTGCTCATCATCCCACTGTAGGTGGCCACTAAAGACACCCGCAGGATCACTCTCACCCGCAAAAACCAGTTGCCCAGTATCTTCAGAGAGGTTTTCACCAAAGACACGCATGGTATGCATCCGCCAAGAGGTCTCAGCATCTCCGACCCGAGCAATTTCACCATTTTCAATGGTCAAACCGTTCATGCGTAAAGCGAACAGCCACAAGGTGGAAGGGGCAACCTCTTCTTTAAGGATCCTGGCCCAGGCATCAGCACTACCCACACCGCCCTCGGCCTTGTCTGGTGTGGCAAAATGCCAGACAGGGTTGGCCATGGACATATGATTTAAGCGCCCCAACAAGAGATCCAGCACCCCCCAATTCAGGCTCACATCATCACAGACAAAAGATGCGCCCTCCTTGGTATGCAGTTCTACACGCGTAGCATGGGCATGACCCAACCCAACATTGAGTTTTTCAATAGCCAGGTGCCAGCCACTCCAATCACCAATGCGTGCAAACACCTCTTGACGGCTACTGTCTATTTGCAAAACAGCAATGGTCAACGAAAGCACAATGATACAAGTGAACAGCAAACGTACCGAAAAACGATACAGAAGCTTCAACAGCATCCCGGTCGATTTGGCAAACATAGAACCCCACACCGTGACTGATCCACGACACCGATTACACAACCCAACAAGGTTGTAATATTGGTGCAGATGAGAAAAACCGGCTATCAGTATATAGAAAAAGCGATGCCCACCATAAGAAAAAGCTGATACCGAGGGTAAACATCGGTATTTTTTGCTTTTTTAGTGAGACATGAGAGAAAAGTTGGCGGAAAGCTACAGTTAAGACTTGGGAAGCTGTTGAAAATCTTCTGGACTGTTAAGGTTAAGAAAGGGGTCTGAACCATCATCCCGTGGCATAAAGCTACATGCAGCAAAGCCTGTTTGACGTAAAAAATTCAAAACACCATAGCGCTCTTCATCCAGAGCTTGCTGGATACGCGGCAAGATATCGCGATGCCAAAGTGCAACTGTACCGTGAATTTGCCCACCACTTTCAGCGCACACCACCTGCACATCCCCTTGGCTAGCCCGCCAGGAAAGCTGAGTCACACAATCCTTAGGTAGCAGAGGTACATCAACAGGTGCCGTAAATAACCACTCCGTACGCATACGGCTCAGTGCCGTCTCAACCCCCGCCAAAGGCCCCAGCTGCCCCCGACGCAGATCTCCTAGAACAGGTAAACCAGAAGGAAAAACGGTTGGGTTGCCATTATAAAGAATCGATAAGGTGGATACCTGCGGTGCCATACGGGTGAACAAATGTTGCCATAGAGGAATGTTCTTCCATGAGACAAACGCCTTATCCTTTCCCATACGGGAGGAGTGGCCGCCTGCCAAAATAGCCCCAGTGGTTTGATTTTTCATGGCAACATCCCAAAATATAAAGTAGCTGGTACAGTGAAGAAATCCTCCCCTTTACCCCATCGGCCCATTACGCACAAAACATGCCTTTTTCACCGCATTGCCCATAGAAAAAGGGTGGCTTTTCTCAAAGCCACCCTCTATTTCCTAACAGCACTTGAACTTATACTTAAGGCTCGGTTGTGCCCACAGTCACCACACGCATATGTTCCGTCTGAAAAAATTGCTTGGCGACACGTTGAATATCTTCACGACTTACCTGTTTAATACGCTCAGGCCAACGGTCCAGATAATCCCAACCTCGGTTATAAAAGCCAATTAAACCCCATGTTGCTGCCATTTTTCCAAGCCGATCTAACGCAATGGGAAAACCACCAAGCAGGTTCTCCTTTGCACGGGTTAACTCCTCTTGACCCACACCCTTTTGAGCCAGTTCAGCCAGAATTTCTTTAATCAACGTCACAGCAGTCTCAACATTCTCCGGCTTAGTCGCCATACCAACCTGCCAGGGACCTCGCCCCTCCCACGGTGAAAAATAGGAGTAAACAGAGTAGGTTAACCCATGTTTTTCACGTAACTGCTCCGTTAGACGACTACCAAAACCTGAACCACCTAGAATATGATCAAGAACCGTCACGGCAAAATAATCAGCGTGATGACGGTTAGGCCCTAACCAACCCATGGCAATGACACTTTGAGCCTTATCTTTAGGAATATGATAGCCAGATACAGACTCAGTTTTAGGCGGTACCAGCATCTCTACCGATTGTCCAAAAGGTCCAGGCTGGTGTGATAATTTTCCAAAGTGACGACGGATGAGTGCCATGAACTGCTCAGGTTGCATATCACCCGCGACACTCAAGACCATATTTGGACCACGCATGGCTTTTTGGTGAAAAACCTTCAACCCCTCTTTCGTGAGTGCAGGTATACTCTTCGAATTCCCACTAACATCACGAGCATAGGGGTGCCCCCCCATAAGTAAGGCCTCCAATTTTTCATCCGCCAAAACATCGGCATCTTCACGAGACTGTTCATATGATGCCATCATCTCCCGCTTCGCTCGCGCAATAGGTTCATCATCCAAACGAGGTTGGGTAATGGCATCACCTAACAGTTCAAAGGCGATATCCAGATCTTTACTCAATGCGCGCATGGTGACCTTTAGATAATCCCGGCTGGCACTTCCAGACAGTGAAATGCCATAATCATCCATGGTTTGTTGAAATTGGGCTGTATTGCGCACCCCTGCCCCTTCATTCATCAACCACCCCAACAGATAGGCCGTTCCCTCCTGACCCACAGGATCCATGACCGAACCAGCACGAATAAATAGGCGTACCTCAACCATCGGGTTACTGTGGCTTTCAACCAACACCCCGGTAAAACCATTAGGCAAAACAACACGGGTCACTTCCGGAGCCGCCATCAGTGGCGCACTGTAGAAGAGACCTAAGAATAACCACAGTCTAAATACATTTAATACCACGTGGTTTTTCATCCCTGCTGCTCCTTGCTGGCTGGCTTTTGTTGGGGAGTCGTAATGCCAATCACCACCTGATCAGCCCGCAAATAACGCCTAACCGCATTTTGGATTTGTTCCGGTGTGACCTGCTCTATACGCTGCTCAAACTCTGCATAATAGCGTTCCCAATCCAAACCCAAGGTACTTAATCGACCAATTACATTGGCCATACCCTGTACCGAGTCACGCGCATAGATTTGACTGGCCAAGAGTCCATTTTTAACCTTCCTCAGTTCCGCGGCCGATGCCGGTTTTTCAGCCAATTTTGTTATCTCGGCCATCACCATCTGTTCAACCGTCGCCATAGAAACCTCTTTTTGTGGCATGGCATAGAGGCCAAAGGATGAAGGTCCACGGCTAAACATACTGTAGCTAGCCCCTGCACTTACCAGCTTGCCTTCACCCTGAGTAAGCTTTTGAAGACGGTTTGAAATACCACCATTTAATAGTTGCAGTGCCAGTTTAAGCGCATAAACCTCATCCTGGTTATCTCCCCCCTGATTACTGGGGACCAACCAGTTGGCCATCCAAGAAGGACGACGAATTTGCTGATCCTGATAGTGGTAGGTACGCTTGGTTGTGGGGGCTTGCCATTGTGGGTCAACAGGGGGTTTAAACGCGGCATCAGCTTGCAAAGGGCCAAAGAACTGCTGAACATATTTCTTGGTCTGCGCAAAATCTACATCACCAGCAATCACCAATGTGGCATTATTCGGCGCATAAAAACGCTGATACCAAGCCTGAAGTTGCTCAACGGTTAAACCTTGAACATCCTTCATCCAACCAATAATGGGTTGGCTATAGCTGTGACCTCTATACAGCTCCTGGGTATACTGCTCACGAATACGTGCATGCGGGTTATTATCAACCCGCATACGCCGTTCTTCCTGTACCACGTTGTTCTCTGGCTGAAACTCCTTATTCTGAAGCTTCAAAAACCGCATACGGTCAGCCTCCATCTCTAATGCAACAGAGAGATGCTGCTTGGCCAGCTTGCTGTAATAAAAGGTATAGTCTCTGGAGGTTGCCGCATTATCGGTGCCGCCAAGACGGGCAATACGCTTGCTATATTGTCCAGGTGCAACGGTATCTGTGCCTTGGAACATCATATGTTCCAGCATATGAGAAATACCGGTTTGTCCATCAGGTTCGTCAATAGACCCCACCCGATACCACACCTGGGTCACGACCAATGGCGCACGGCTCTCCCGTACCACAATGACCTGTAACCCATTATCCAAACGGTAACTTTGATGCTCTGGAACAGCTGCTGACGCTGTTGTGATGATAAAAAAGAAGCCCAAACACCAAGAAAAAAACTGTCGCAAATGCATGACCCAACTCCAAGGGTTACCAGTAATTCATTAAACATACAGGGGAGGCTGATCGTGCCTCGTCAAAGGTAAGGAGTATTGGTTTGAATGGAAAGGGTATTTACAGCAAGGAGGGGGATCCATTCAACCCGGTGCTTACCTACACACCGGATTGAATGTTGTACTGCTCAAAAAAATCCGCGTGTACTTTTATTGACTCAACCAACCCGGAAGGGTTTCCTGCTTTGTGCGATCCGCACCATTTCCTGACGCTGCAGCCCCACCTTTAGGGTTACGTTTTTGACCAAACAAGATCTCATCCGCACCGGTTGTGGAGGCCTGTTTATCTACCTTTGGGTTACGGCCTGAACTATTAGGCTTGTAACCAGCTTTGGGTAAATTATAGAGATCAGGAGGAATTTCAAGGGGCTCCCGGGTGGGAATATCACTGACCTCAACCTTCTTTTCCCAGGGCATACTGATGTTGGCAGAAAAACAGCCACTCAACATCAACAACAGTGACACGCCCAAACCTGCTCTTAAAGTGAACCATCCAGGTTTCATGGTCTATCCTATCCTATGGTCTAACATCAACTTACGGTTTGCGGTGCTCTTACGACTTATTTTCACTGTCCTGAGGAACCCCAACACCAAACCCTTCTAAAAGGATCATGGCAACACCGACGGAAATCGCTGTGTCAGCAATATTAAAGACGGGCCAGGACAAATCTTGCCAGTGCACGTGGATAAAATCCACCACCCAACCCAGTCTAACACGGTCAAGTAGGTTGCCTAGGGCCCCACCCATGATCATCCCCAGTGCCACCGCACTATAACGAGCTTGAGCACTACGGAGCATTAACAAGATCATGACACAGGCTAAAACAGCAACACCCACTAGAAGTATCTGACGCCAAAAGGGTGCCAAGTCGGTGAACATACCAAAGGCAGCCCCCAGATTATGCACCAAAGTGAAGTCGAAATACCCAGGGATCAGATCGATGCTTCCCTTAACCAACTCCTGCTCAGCCCATACTTTGGTCAACTGGTCCAAAACAAGGGTGAACAAGGCCGTTAGTAGGCCAAAACGAATCATGCGTCTGGCCCTGCCACACCCATCTCCATCACCACACCACGACAACGCGTGCAGAGCTCAGGGTGATCATTATGGCTACCTACGCCGGGATCAAAGTTCCAGCACCGCACACATTTTTCATTTTCCGATACCCCAGTTATCACTTTCAGGTCTGCAACTTCTTCAGACCCAACAGCCTCAGCCGGCGCTTCAGAGAAAGGTTTAATGGTCACGGAACTGACGATGTAGAGCTGAGGGTTCAGATCTCCAAATGCTTTCAGGAAATCAGCCAAATCATCACTGCAATAGAGTGTCACTGTGGATTGCATAAAGGAGCGTACACGTTTTTCAACACGATCCTTCTCCAGGCTTTTATACACCTCTGTACGAACCTGGCGATAACGCTCCCAACGTTGGGCTAAAGCATCGTCATACCACTCTGGGTGTTCGGTAGGGAATGCCGCAAGATGCACGGAATCTTCCCGCTCACCTGCCATAAAGCCCCAGACTTCATCCGCTGTAAACGACATCACCGGTGCCATCAACCGTACCAAAGATTCTAGCATATGGTTCATCACGGTCTGTGCACTACGTCGCTCTAAAGAGTCCGGTGCTGCACAGTAGAGGCGGTCTTTGATGATATCCAGATAAAAGGCCCCCATCTCAACACCACAGAAGTAGTGAAGACTCTGGTAAACACGGTGGAAGGTATAATCGTTGTAAGATTTTTCCACATCACGGATTAGTCTTGCCACACGATCCAACGCCCACCGATCCAGTTCGGGCATATCCGCATGATCTACGGTGTGTTTGGATGCATCGAAACCACTGAGATTACCCATGAGGTACCGCACGGTATTACGAATCCGCCGGTAGGCATCGGACAGCCCTTTTAGGATCTCATCGGAGATCCGAATGTCACCCGCATAATCCTCCGCAGAGACCCACATACGCAAAATGTCTGCACCATACTGTTTAATCACCTTCTCAGGTGCGATCACATTGCCACGAGATTTTGACATTTTGTGGCCTTTGCCATCCACCACAAAACCATGGGTCAAAACGGCCTGATACGGCGCCCGTCCACGGGTCCCTACCGAAGCCAAAAGGGAGGAGTGGAACCAGCCACGATGCTGGTCAGAACCCTCCAAATAGAGGTCAGCAGGCCACTTCAAGTTATCGCGACGCTCCAGAACTGCGGCATGGGTCACACCAGAGTCAAACCAAACATCTAGAATATCAGACTCTTTTTTGAAATCGCTCGAGCCACACTGACCACAACGATGCCCTTCAGGCAGGAACTCAGTCGCACTCTTCTCAAACCAGACATCCGCCCCAGCTTTTTCCATTTCAAGGGCGATACCTTCGGTCACAGCTTCATCCCGCACCACGTCACCACATGCTTCACAGCTGATGACGGCAATGGGCACACCCCATGTCCGCTGGCGGCTTACACACCAATCAGGGCGGTTCTCCACCATGTTATGGATACGTTCTTCCCCCCAATGGGGAATCCACTGAGTATCTTTGATGGATTGCAAAGCCTTTTCACGAAGGTCATTGGTCTCCATAGAGATAAACCACTGGGGGGTGGCACGGGTGATCAAGGGCGTACTACAACGCCAACAGTGGGGATAGCTGTGGTTGATCTTACCCTGGGAGAGAAGCGCCCCTTTTTCATCCAGCAGCGCCACCACCTGAGGGTTGGCTTTTTTGATATGTTCACCGGCAAAAAAGGGCGTTCCTTCTACAAACTTGCCGTAGTCATCTACAGGGTTATAGGGCTTGATGCCATATTTTAAACTGACATCATAGTCCTCTGCGCCATGACCTGGAGCCGTATGTACACAGCCGGTACCCGCTTCCGTCGTGACATGATCCCCGAGTAGAATCGGCGCATCTTGATCCAGGAAGGGGTGGCGGAAACGACGATTTTCCAACTGACTGCCATCAAAACGGGCCAAAACGCGTGCATCATTTTCTGGGTTTAGACCGGCAGCCTCAATGGTTGGCTCCCATAACGCTTCAGCCAAGACAAGCACTTCACCAGCCGTAACATTTTTATTCTCACCCGGATTGATGATCTCTACGGCAACATAGGTCAGATCACCATTTAGACTAACCGCCAGGTTGGCAGGAATGGTCCAAGGGGTCGTGGTCCAGATAACAACAGAGCTGGGTTTACCCTTTAAAGCAGGATCCAGATCATCCAACTCAACACCCTGTGCCAGTGGAAATTTCACAAAGATCGTTGTGGATTCATGATCCTGGTACTCCACCTCAGCTTCAGCCAAAGCGGTCACATCGTGGGTACACCAGTAGACGGGTTTAGCCCCCTTATAGAGGCCTCCGTTGTGTAAAAAGCGGCCTAACTCACGCACGATGTCCGCTTCAAAGCGATAATCCATGGTCAGGTAAGGATCTTTCCAATCCCCAGAGACCCCCAAACGCTGGAACTCACCTTTTTGGGTTTCAACCCACTTGCCAGCAAAAGCACGGCAACGTTTACGGAACTCAACAACATCAATCTGTTCCTTATCTTTGCCCTCTTTTTTGATCTCCTGTTCTACCTTGAGCTCAATCGGCAGACCATGGCAGTCCCAGCCCGGTACATAGACCGCATCCTTACCCTGCATCTGCCGGGATTTACAGATGATATCTTTTAGCACCTTATTAATAGCATGCCCCATATGCAGGTGTCCGTTAGCATAAGGGGGACCATCATGGAGAATGAAGCTATCCTTACCCTTACCAGCTTCACGCAGGCGACCATAGAGGTCCATATCTTCCCAGCGAGCCAATGTTTCTGGCTCCCGTTTGGGTAAGTTGGCCCGCATGGGCAAATCTGTATCGGGCAATTGGATAGTATCTTTGTACGCCATGGAGGGCTCCTTCACCCCGGGGGCCATAGGCACCCCTGCTTAACACTCTACAAACTGAAATAGGCCTTGGCCGCCGCAACATCGGCACCAATTTGAGCCTTTAATGCCTCTATATCAGGAAACTTACGCTCTTCCCGCACAAAAGCATGAAACTTGATTCTTAGATTTCGGTGGTACAGATCACTGCACGGCACCAGCATATGGACCTCCATATGCAGCCCCTCATCACCAAAAGTGGGGTTGGTGCCAATATTGGCAATCGCAGGTAGCCACTGATCCCCTACCCGCCCTTCGACCAAATAGACCCCTTTAGGGGGGTGCAAGACATGGTTTAAGGCCAAGTTAGCGGTGGGAAAGCCCAAAGCTCGTCCCCGTTTCATCCCTGTGACAACACGCCCTTCGATCTCGAAGGGACGATCCAACAACAGCTCAGCACTTTTAAAGTCGCACTGTCGGATGGCTTGACGTACCCGAGTTGAAGAGACGGTGAATCCACCATCACTGAGTAGTTCAGCCTTATGGGCACCAAACCCATATTTTTTACCGAGTTCAGATAAGGTGTCAAAATCTCCGGCACCTTTTTTACCAAAGCGAAAGTTTTCACCAATGACCACTTCTCGAATGTTCAAACCATCGGCCAACAGGTCACGAACAAAAATCTCTGGTGGCAAAGCTTGCAACCGCTTGGTAAAACGACAGATAAACATGGCGTCCAAACCATGGTGCTTCATCCATCTAGCCTTACCACGCACCCCGGTAATTCGGTCCAAGGGTTGTTGTGGACGCAAGACGCGTCTGGGATGCGGTTCAAACGTCATGGCCATGGTAGGGGCTTGGTGCTTATGCCCCAGACGCTTTAGCTGTTCAAACAGACGCTGGTGACCCCGGTGCACACCATCAAAGTTGCCAATGGTTAGCACGGCCCCGCGCAAACGATCCGGTAAATTGATCAAGCCGCGGATAATGTACATGTATGCAACCTTATCCTTCAAAGTAACCTGTTTGAATCCTTAACAGCACCCGAAACAGCCACTTTTGATCCCGCTCCGTAGTAAGCTATTTAGAATACCTCAGCTATGGATAGGAAATAAAGGGGGCTCTTATCTAAAAAAAGCTGGCGCTTTTTCACACCCGAGTGCGCGTCAGAGGTTGAACCTGGATGCCGCTGTAGATAGAGTAGCGGTTTAGCTTTTTCCTGAATGACCTGTTTTGGCCAAAACGATGGAGTGGGCAGCATGCTCAATGTAATGCGCAAAAGCGCCAACAGCTGGGTGATTAAAACCCTACTGATTCTTATTGCCGTCTCATTTTCAGTATGGGGCATTGAAGGGTTAAGGAATGCTGGTAATGACAAACCCGTCATTACGGTTGAAGATTGGTCAGCTTCCCGCAGTTATGTTCAACAGTCCTTTGATACGTTTATTCGTGAGCAGAAACAGCAGCTCGGCAATCTGCCTCTAGATAATCCACTCATTCGCCAACAGCTACGCCGTGAATTTTTACAGCGTATGGTTAATGACCGCTTACTGCTGCATAGCGCCATGAACATGGGCATGACACTCTCCCCTAAGGGATTGCAAGAGAACATTGCCAATGACCCCATGTTCCAACGTGACGGTCAGTTTAATGATAGCCTCTACCGCAATATCTTGCGCCAAAACCGCTTAGATCCAAAAAGCTACGAGGCCGATACAGTGGTACGTCATGCACGGGCTCACTTAGCCCAAGGCCTGACCAACGTTGCCACAGCCCCTACCCTGCTCTTAGAAAGCATGCTCAAACAAGAGAGTGAGAAACGCCAAGTAGAGCTCATGGTCCTCGACCAAAGCACCCTGGCTGAGGTAGAAGATCCAGGTGATGAAGCACTGCGAGCGTATCAGGAACAGAACCGTCAGGCTTACACCGTAGAAAAGCGGGCTAAGGTTCGTTATCTGTTACTGGATGCAGAGAGCATCCGTGGTGAGCTGAACATAGACGATGCCAAGATTGCGGCTCACTATGAAGAGAGTAAGCATCTCTACCAATCTGCAGAGAGCCGGCAAATTCGCCACATCCTGGCCAAGTTCAAAGCTGGGGATGAAGCCGCCAAAACAGCCGCACAAAAGAAAATAGATGATGCCAAGGCACGCTTAGCTAATGGTGAAGCCTTTGCCGATGTGGCCAAAGCACTTTCTGAAGATATCACAGCCAATATGGGCGGTAGCCTGGGTAAGTTCCAAAAAGGCTCAGGTTTGGTCCCCAGCTTTGAAAAAGTAGCTTTTGAGCTGGAAGCAGGCACAGTATCTGATGTCGTAGAGACCCCCTTTGGATACCACTTGATCGTGGTTGATGGCATTGAAGGTGAAGGCACCAAGCCTCTGTCAGCTGTAAAAGCAGAGATTGAAGCCTTGCTCTTCCAAGATGGAGCAGGAGAAGCTGTCTATAACAAATCTATTGCTTTAGAGGACATGCTGGCCTCTGGGGACTCCCTAGCGTCCATCGGTAAAGATCTTAACTTGCACTATAAAGAGACCGATTGGATTGAATACAGTAAGCTGGATGGTACAGTCTCTATAGAAAAAGAGGCCAAGTTCCATGAGGTCACCTTCTCCACTCTCAATGGAGAGCGTAGCACCCTGGTTGAGCTTTCGGATAATCGCTACTTTGTTGTGGAAGTCATCGAACGCCAAGAGCCAACGCTTAAACCTCTAAAATCAGTCCGCACGGAACTGCTGACCGCTTATCGCACAGAAAAAGCCCAAACCCAGGGTAAAGATGTCATGGATGCCGCACTAAAAGCCCTAAAAGAGGGCCAAAGCTGGCAGGAAGCTGCTAAGAAACATGCGCAGATCCAAACGCTGAGCCCTGACGCCTTCACCGCTGGGGATAAAGAGAGCAAAGTCCCCGCCACCGTTCGCCAAGCAGCATTCCGTACAGCCTTGGAAAAACCGCTCTATCAAACGGTTATTTCAGATGGCAACCGTCGGTATGTTCTTAAACTCACAGGCGTAACACCGGGGCAGGTTGATGCGGAAATGCTTAAAAATCCGCAGCTAGCGCAAGGCTTTAGCGGCATGCTCGGTAACGAGATGCAAGAAGCCTTTATGATGTGGCGACGCAAGCATGCTGAAATAACCATGGATCCCAAGGTTTTTGATAACCTTTAAGGAACCTAAGAGCAGAACACCAAAAAGGGCCAGGATAATCTCCTGGCCCTTTTTTTATTAAGCCGCACCATCAAACATAAACGCCAACAGTAAGAGACCACAGGCGTGGAGTGGATGAGGAAGAATCTGGTGGTGAGTGAAGTTTACAGGCAGAGGATAAGAGCCACATAGAATAAAAATGAAGAGCGCAAGGTTAACAGGCTTGGCCACCGCTATATCAGCAAAAACCGTAGGCACAAATATACCACATGATTTTTAAGGCAACCAACTTGTTACCACAGAGTGCCAAGCCAACTGATAGATGCGATGGTCAAACAACAGTTCAGCTTGTGGAGCCAGCCATAAAGCCAACAAGGTCACACTATAGAGAGCTGTTGTTGCATAGAGATCTTTGCTCCACAGCTTACAGGCGGTACCAAACGATCGTTTAACATGACGACCCGTCAGGTTAAGGCTATACACTTCATCCAGCAGCAGATGCACAATAAACCCAATGGTGATAAAACCACCGGCAACCCATGCGGTTAAAGTAGGCACGCGAAAAGCATGATGCAGCATAATAACCGTCAGAACACCAAACAGAATGGCTGCTGGTATGGAGTGAAAAATCCCCCGATGCACAGTCATGCGGGTAAATACTTCAAACACACCAATCCGCATGGCGGCAAACAACCCAGCCCACAAGAGAAACAGCTCTAGACCAGATAGCCCTTTGGTAGCTGGCTGTCCAAATAACACCGCAAAAGCCAAAAGCACGGAAACAAAGGTAAAGACCACACTGAGTATGGTGGAGTTGTCAGAATCAATATCCGGCAGTAAAGAGGCAACGGTACCACAACTAAAATAGAGGGCGACCTCTAGAGGCGATGCAACACCACCTGCATATAGGCCCGTTGCTGCCATGCCAGAAGCAACCGCACCAACCGTCAAATGGGTATGAAATCCTGCCATAGCTTACTCTTTTTTAAGGGATAACCGGATGCCCGTTACGCCTAACATAAATATGCGTAACCCGAGATACCTATCTAGGATCATCATCGGGCTTATACAGCAAACACTTCAGCACAATTACTTGTATAGCTGTCGATCAAGGCCACTAAAAAAGGAGAACGGTCGGGTTAAATATACGCTGGCTTGCACTCGGTAAAAGCGACCTATCAAACCGTCAGACTCCACCCTTCATTCCGACTCACAACGCTTCTTTCACTTTTTCTACCGTATAAACTGAGATCTCAGGATTGTTTTTCCAGCACTGACCATCCAAGCCCGCTTTTTTACATAAATGGTTTAAAAACTGCTCTGTGGTCGGTAGCTGTTCCCAAACCTGGGGTAAGAAGGTACCCCGGCGCATGCCCATGGAAAGAATAACGCCATGCACCCCAGGTTTGAGTTTATGTAAAAGATCTTGCGTATCGGAATAGACCAATTTAACCGGCTCTGTCAGCAACGAGACTTCAACCCGTAGATCATCCAGCTCTTCACGGGTTACAGCGGGAAAGCGGGGATCTTTTAATGCCGCCGACACACCATTGGCCAACAGATCATCGGCTAAAGTACGGTGGGCCTGCAGTGAACCAATACATCCACGAAGTTGCCCGTTTTTGGTTAGAGTAATAAATGTCGCTCCTGGCTGCTCAAACATAGGGTCACGTTTAGCCAGTGCCTGAACATCCATACCCGCTTTACCCTCCAACACCCCTTGCAGGTGTGTTCTAACTAATCCCGGCAACGCTGACAGATCCGGAGCTTTCTCAGCCACAGGCGTTTCCTCCATAAACAGATAACTGGCATACCCCACCACCCGACTTTTATCCCCAGCAGTATCTCCTGAGTTTCGATAATCGGCCAACTCTGGCTGCCACCCTTTTTTCTGGGCAGTTTGCATGAGCGCACGAATGGCAATATTTCCACACGCCTCACAGCTCGCCATGGTCTCCAGATCCATATCCAGCAGAGCCTTATTACAGGTGGTATCCAGTGCCACAGCTTTATCATAGTCATAAAAATGGGAGAGGTCGGACGAGCCAACAATCAGATCCTCTTCCTCACTGTATTTGGCAAGAATTTCCGCAACCCGAGAGGGCTCCATCTTGCCAAAAACCATGGGCACCAGTGTAAAATGCTTGAGCTGTTCCTGCAGGAAGGGAAGGTGTACCTCCAACGAGTGCTCTTGGGCATGTGCCGCAGGATCTGCCGAAAGATCAGGTTCATTTTTCACCATGCGCTCAATCAGGGCAAGATCAAGCTCAATGAGCCCTAATGGGGTTTTATAAGCATCGTACCGACCTAAGGAGGCTCCCTCTAGATAGACCCTGTGGCTGGGACCGATTAAAAACACCCGCCTCGGCTTCTCTTTTTTTGCCGCCTGCAGAGTTTTGTAGGCATAGGCTGCGGTTAACCCCGAGTAGCGGTATCCCGCATGGGGAGCCACAAAAGCACGGGGCTCATGCGAGTGCAGTTGCGGTGCCTGTTTAAGAAGATTCTGCACCAGTTGGCGAAGCTCATTTTCCTCACCCGGATAGAACATACCAGCCACAGCAGGTGGGCGTATCCGCTGATAGCTTTTGGGAGCCGACGCTTTGGGTACAACTTTAGCGCGGGGTTTGGCACTACTGAGTGTAACTTTAATGGATGCCATTGTTCGATCCTCAAACACCTTGGGTAACCTTGCATTCCGCCGAGATTAACGCCATTCTCCATAAGACGTTTTCTTTCAGTTAACCATAAACGCTGTAGGTGATCATGAAAAAAATTGGCTGGCTACTCCTGCTGACCCTACTTCCCTTCCATGCCTTGGCTGACCATGGTCTCAGTCGATGGGGAGATCTGAAATACCCTGCAGATTTTAAACACTTTGATTACGTCAACCCCAATGCCCCTATTGGCGGCACCCTCACCATGTGGTCTTTGGGTGGATTTGACAAAATGAACCCCTTTACCTTAAAAGGGGAAGCACCAGATATGCTGGGTTCGTTGGTTTTTCAGACTCTAGCAACCAGTGCACTGGATGAGCCTTTTTCCCAATATGAACTCTTGGCTCAAGAGGTTTCTGTTGCTAAGAGTGGCATGTCTGTCACCTACAAGCTTAACCCCGCTGCTAAATTTTCGGATGGAACCCCCGTAACCAGTGCTGATGTTCTGTTCTCACTGGAGATTTTGCGTACAGAAAAAGCGCATCCGCATTACAACAGCTACTGGCGGGATATCAACAAAGCAGAGGCCATAGACACACACACGGTCACCTTTCACTTTGCCCGCAAGAATCCGGAACTCCCGCTCATAACGGGCCAGCTGCCGATCTTAAGTAAAGCCTTTTTTGATCAGCACCCTTTTGGTAAGGAGTCCCTAACGCCTGCAATGGGTTCAGGACCCTATGTGGTGGAACGGGTTGATCCGGGTAAAACTATTACCTACAAACGTAACCCCAACTATTGGGGCTGGTCACTCCCTACCCAAAAGGGGTTTTACAACTTTGAACGGGTAACCATTAAATACTTCAAAGACGCGACCGTCGCTCTAGAAGCCTTTAAAGCTGGGGAGTTTGAGTTTGTTCATGTCTTCCACTCCAAACAGTGGGCTCGGGACTATACCGGGGACCATTTTAAGAGCGGTAAGATCATCAAGACCACCCTACCCCATCAAAATGTTCAAGGCATGCAAGGCTTCGTCTTAAACCTTCGCAAGCCACTTTTTCAAGACCGCCGGGTACGTCAAGCGCTCTCATTGGCCTTTGATTTTGAGTGGAGCAATAAAAATCTCTTTTACGGCCAATACACCCGTACAGCCAGTTATTTTGATAACTCTGAACTGGCGGCCAAGGGCAAACCAACCCCAGCTGAATTAGCCTTGTTGCAACCTTGGGCAAAAGAGCTCCCTGCCGAGGTTTTTGGGGAGGCCCCTCAGCCCCCATCAACACTAGGCCCTCGTGGTCTACGGGGAAATCTGAGGCAGGCCATGAAACTGCTGAAAGAAGCTGGTTGGAAAATGGGCCCCAACCGTCAGCTGGTAAAAAATGGCCAACCTTTTGTTATCGATATGGTGCTGGCACAGGCTGGTTTTGAACGCATTATGGCCCCCATGGTTGCCAATTTAAAAAAGCTGGGGATTACCCTTAAGTACCGCACAGTAGACGCCTCTCTCTACATGCGACGTATCCGTAGTTTTGATTTTGATATGGTGGTCTCTTCCTTTGGCCAATCTTTGTCGCCAGGAAATGAGCAACATGGATATTGGCACAGCGATACGGCAGATCAAGAAGGAAGCCGCAATATCATTGGCTTAAAGAGCGCAGCCATCGACAGTTTGGTTCATGCCATGATCTACGCCAAAAGCCGACAGGAATTGCTCACAGCAACCCACGCCTTGGATCGAGTCTTGCGCGCAGGCTATTATGTTATTCCAAACTGGCATATTCCCTACCACCGTATTGCCTACTATAAGCACTATGCCTATCCAACCGAACTGCCCCTATATTACCAGCCCTCAAGCTGGGTTATGAGCTGGTGGAGCAAAACGGAACCTAAGAGATAAGCGGAGTTATTTAGCCTCATGCTCACCTATATTCTTCGCCGCTTACTGCTTATGATCCCCACCCTATTGGGGATTATGATCATCACCTTTGCGGTTATTCAGTTTGTACCGGGCGGCCCCGTAGAGCGCATGGTGGCACTTCTAGAAAAGAGTGAAGGTGGTGGTGAGGTTAGCAGTGGTGGCGGTGCAGGTTACCGTGCCGCTAAAGGGCTGGATAATGAGCAGATTGAACAGTTAAAAAAACTGTATGGCTTTGATAAACCAGCTCACGAACGTTTTATTCAAATGGTTGGTAATTTTATCACCTTTGAGTTCGGTCACTCCTACTACCACCATAAAAGCGTGACCGAGCTGGTTGTGGAAAAACTACCTGTCTCAATATCCTTAGGGGTATGGACCTTTCTTCTTACCTACTTGATCAGTATCCCCTTAGGTATTCGTAAAGCCGTGCAACATGGCAGCCGGTTTGACTCTATGACCTCTATTTTGGTCCTGGCTGGCTACTCTATCCCAGGTTTTGTATTGGGTATTATGCTGCTGGTCTTATTCGGTGGGGGAAGCTTCTGGGATATTTTTCCCTTGAGAGGGCTGGTTTCTGATAATTGGGAGAGCCTATCTTGGCCTGCCCAGATCGCCGACTATTTGTGGCATATGGTGTTGCCCATTACCGCGTCTGTGGTGGGTTCTTTTGCAGTCATGACCATGCTCACCAAAAATAGTTTTTTGGAAGAGATTTCTAAACAGTATGTCATTACCGCACGTGCAAAAGGGCTGGGGGAACGGCAGGTACTCTACGGGCATGTATTCCGTAATGCACTGATTCCTCTGGTTACCGGGTTTCCTTCCGCTTTTGTCGGGGCATTTTTTAGTGGTAGCTTACTCATTGAGACCATCTTTAGCTTGGATGGACTCGGATTATTGGGCTATGAATCCATTATCAATCGAGACTACCCTGTAGTCATGGCTACCCTCTACTTTTTCACCCTATTAGGGCTGATTTCAAAACTCATTACAGACATCACCTATGTCCTGGTTGACCCTCGCATAACCTTTGAACATGAAGGGTAAAGGGGGCAGGTAAAAAACACCCTCGTTTAACCATTCAGCGGTCAAGCATACGCACCGCAACCTAGGGGGAGGGCTGGTATCTCTCCAAAAAAAACACAGGATAACCTCTTTGTACGTAATGCCTGACATGCGTTTGCAGATCCTCAGGCGTTTATCTTAAGGTCCTGCTCCAGCGCTTCTCGCAAGGCTTCGGCCTGCCAGTAGCCCCGATCTTCTGCACATTTGGCCCAATGCAGTGCTCGGGTCTTATTAGGTGCCACCCCTGTTCCATCTCTATAGGCAAGAGCTAACAACCATGGCCCCTCTGCATGCCCCAACTCTGTTGCTTGTTGAAAATAAGCGACAGCCGTTTCTTCATTTTTTGTGACACCATGCCCATTGAGATAGCGCACCCCCAAGGCACATAAAGCATCAAGCCCCCCGATCTCTGCAGATTGCATCATGGCTTTTAATGCTTTGCTACCATCCTTCTCAACCCCTTGACCCATTTCATAAGCCAAGCTTAACCAATACAGTCCTTGAGGGTCTTGTTGATAAGCTGCCTTTTCGAACCAGTAATAAGCATGGGCATAATCTTTTTCCCGGTTATGTTCATGAACACCAGGCTTGTTCCAATACAACACCCCAAGCTTAACTTGTGCCGAAGCCTCCTCTTTCTCAGCTGCTTTGGTTAAATATTTTACAGCCTTGGAAAGATCAAGCGCCACACCATGACCTTTAGCATAACAGTGACCAAGGTTCTCCTGCGCTTCAGCAATTCGCCAAAAGGCCCCCCATTTAAAATAGTAGGCAGCCTTGGTTAGGTCTTTATGCCCGCCCTCCCCTAAAACCGCCATAACCCCCAGCACATTATAGGCTTCCACCCCACCTAATTTGGTGGCCTTTATAAACAAAGACAATGCAGGTTCGAATTGATGGTTTCGATACGCTTGCATACCCCGATTATAGCGATCAATACCCTGGTTCCGAGCAAGCAGTACAATGACTGACAACGCGGTTAAACTGAGGAGAGTGGTGGTATAATAGGAGAACTCAACACCCTTACGCAGATCATTAATGACAATAATAAAGAGAAGGAATAAAAGTAACTTTAGTGTACGACTCACAAACGCCACCTATGAATAAAGCGATTAAACAGGTCAAACCAAAAATGTGTTATCCATTCGATTATACAGCCCAAAGGTTACTCAGACAGTCCGGCCACCAGTACAGGGCATCTTTATCCTTACCGGTAATGCCTGCCACAGGACCATCTTGAGAAAGCACAAACGCCACTGTTTCAGGGTTACGCCCTATAAATGAGACCGCCGAGTTATGGCGCGTTCCATACTGAAGCAGGTCGACATGAAAAGTCGGGTAGCCATCGTTATCAGGACCATAAAGAGTTTTACCTGTCCAAGGTGGAGCTTCCAAAATCGACCCAAAAGAGAGCGGCTGTAAACGGTCATTGATAATCAGCGCACCATCCACACGTGTGAGCTGGGCGAGCATCTCAACATGCTCAACAATTCGTCGTTTCACTTCATGTATGGTCTGCGAGAGCACTAATACATTCGCCCCCTCTTCCCCTCTTTGGTTGGCAATTTCAGTTTGCTGTTTCAGCGCTTCAAGATGGCATAACTCCTCTAATAGGGGGGCACCCTCTTGGGTTTCATGCATGACATATTTTTGGTTAATCCAATCTAACGCTGGAAACATGCGATCCGTAGGCAACCACACAACCGTTCCACCATGTCCTCGACGGCTACACTCAACCAAAAGCCGATCGATAAAATCACGGTACAGTTCCCAATAGTGGATACCCGATCTTCGAAACTCATCTTGCGCTTTAACCCCCCTAAGCAAACTCCAACCAATGAGGCTAGAGGTAAACGGGGTGGGTGTTGGCTCACTAAAACGACCGGCATTAAAACGGGCAATCACACTGCCACCGCGAAATACAGCCAGTGAACCTGTTTTCATCGTACTAATGATAAGCGCTTCTGGTGGGGATTGCTTAAACGGTTCCGCATCAAAACGCGTACGGCCACGCCGACTGGAGAAGACAGCACCCCAAATTTCTAAGGTCTGCGCATCATCTGGGTTCACACTAACGACAATGGATGTGGTTGTCGGGTCATAAGCCGGGGCAAGCTTGACCATTGAATCCACCGTAAAGGGAAGACGAGTACTCAGTCTCATCTCCACATTATCACCTGGATTGCCGTGCTCAATCTCAAAATCTGGCTCTAAAAGTGCGACACTTACCTGAACAGGACGGTCTTCCTCACGTTTTAGGCCCGCTAAAAAAACAGTCTCCATAGCTGTTTTTACATGGGCAAAACGCAGGCCACTCCGATGACGATCGGCACGATTCCAAAGTGTTATCACCTGTTCAATAATATGATGATCAAAAAGCACCCAAAACTCCCACGCGCAACTTACTTGACGAAACCAAGAAAAAGTTATATTCCCTATCACTACAGGAAATCATGTCATGCGCAGATGTCAATTCCACACATGGGTTTGCTCCTTGATGAAGCAGAGCTCCAGTTTAGCCTCTCCTTGCTCAGGGTACCAAGCACGAATTGACCTTCATTTGTACCTTTTTACAGGTATGTGACATTGGGCCGCCTTAAAAATGCGGTTATAAAATTTTTTTAAGCACCCCGAGGGAGGGTGATGGCTATCGAAGCCACCCACTCACAAAGTTTCCTTAATGTGCAATAAGTTAGTATAGACCCATCGTAAAAAAAGGGGTCCTATTACGAGCCGAAATCATCATAAAAATAAAGGCACCATACAAAAATAGGAAATACACCCCCTTTACCTTTCACTACAAAGTGTAGTAGAAAATTATAATATTCGGGAATTCGATACCTGTGCCAACAACTCCACAATGCCGTTGGGAGAACGACACTATGGCTGAAAACAAGCTGAACCCCACCCCGAATCTGGACACCCTCGAAGAGGGGCCGTGGCCCAGTTTCATCTCCGGGTTCAAAGAACTCTATAACCGCACTGGCAATACCATGGTTCGTGGTGTGCTCGACCAGCTCAACTATTCCTATGAAACCCGTATGGGTTACTGGAAAGGTGGCGTGGTTGGTGTACACGGTTACGGCGCTGGTATCATCAGCCGCTACTCAATGGTTCCCGAACTCTTCCCAGAAGCGAAAGAGTTCCACACCATGCGTATCCAGCCTCCACCAGGCCTGCACTACAGCACAAAGGCTTTGCGTGAAGTATTGGATATTTGGGAAAAGCACGGTTCTGGTATTATCTCCATGCACGGTCAAACCGGTAACCTGCAGCTCCAGGGTGTAACCCAGGACAAAGTTCAGGAACTGTTTGATGACCTCAACCAGCTCGGTTGGGACTTGGGTGGTGCTGGTGCAACTGTACGTACTGGTGCTTCCTGTGTCGGTCAGGCTCGTTGTGAAATGGCCTGCTACGATACACTGAAGATGCATGAGAAGGTGTTGACCTACTTCACCGACCTCGTACACCGTCCTCAGCTGCCTTACAAAGCTAAGTTCAAGTTCTCTGGCTGCGGTAACGACTGCGCCAACGCCATCCAGCGTTCTGACTACGCTGTGATCGGTACCTGGAAAGATGATATCCAGGTGGATGAAGCTGAAGTAAGCAAGTTCATTGAAGAGCGTGGTATTGCGTATTTGACTAATAACGTCATCACACGCTGCCCCACCAACGCCATTGAGATGAACGAAGATGGTAAGTCCATCACCATCAACAACAGTGACTGCGTACGCTGCATGCACTGCTTGAACGTGATGAACAAAGCCCTCTCACCCGGTAACGAGCGCGGCGTTAGCCTGCTGGTTGGCGGTAAAGGCCACCTCAAGGTTGGTAACATGCTTGGCTCCGTGATTGTGCCTTTCATGAAGATGGACGATGATGATGACATCGAAAAGTTCATCGATCTGATCGACGAGATGATCGACTACTGGGCTGAGAATGCTCTTGACCACGAGCGCGTTGGTGAAACCATCGAGCGTGTGGGTATGCAGCAGTTCCTGGATGCCGTCGGCTTGGAAGCTACCCCAGAAATGGTGCTTCAACCCCGTGATAACCCCTACTTCAAAGCACCTTACGAAGAAGCGGGCTAAACCTACGGGTTTAACAAGAGACAATCCCCCAAGCGAAGAACACTCGGGAGAATTAGATAGATGGCTAAGCGTGAATATAATACAGTTGAATCAGGTCCCCGCGCTTTTTGGGACATGCTTCACCCCACCATTCAGAAGAACTACGGTCAATGGAAGTATCATGACCGTCCTCGCCCAGGCGTACTGCACCATGTTTCCAAAACCGGAGACGAAGTGTGGACCGTTAAGGCTGGTACCCACCGTCAGGTAACTGTGGATATCGCCCGTCGCCTGTGTGACGTTGCCGATAAGTACTGTGCAGGCTTCCTGCGCTGGACTGTGCGTAACAATGTTGAGTTCACCACTGACGTTGAAGCCAATGTTGCACCGATGATTGAAGAGCTGGAAGCCATGGGTCATCCCGTTGGCGGTACCGGTAACTCAGTCGCAGCTATGGCGCACACTCAGGGTTGGTTGCACTGCGACATCCCTGCGACAGACGCCTCTGGTGTTGTTAAGTCCATCATGGACTTGATGTATGACGAGTTTAAGCAGGAAGAGATGCCTAACCGCGTTAAGCTCTCTACCTCTTGCTGCGAGATTAACTGCGGCGGTCAGGCTGACATCGCTATCGTTGTTCAGCACACCCGTCCTCCTCGCATCAACCACGACATCCTCGCCACCACCTGCGAGATGCCATCAACTGTGGCACGTTGCCCAGTGGCTGCTATCCGTCCTACGACGGTAAATGGCAAGCCTTCTTTGATGGTTGTGGATGAAAAATGCATCTGCTGTGGTGCTTGCTTCGGTGCCTGCCCAGCGATGGAAATCAACCATCCTGAGTACTCCAAGCTGGCAATCTGGATTGGTGGTAAGAACTCCAACCCCCGTAGCCGTCCTTCAAACATGAAGCTGGTTGCGCACGGTTTGCCTAACAATGTTAACCGTTGGCCAGAAGTGGCTGAGAAGGTTACCTCCATCCTTAAGGCTTACAAAGAGGGTGGTCGTGATTGGGAACGTGTTGGCGAGTGGGCTGATCGTATTGGTTGGAAGAAGTTCTTTGAGGTCACGGGTCTGCCCTTCGACAAGTACATGATCGATAACTATCGCCATGCGCGTACCTCCTTCAACCAGTCCGCTCATATCCGTTTCTAATAGCGGCCTAGTTAGGAGGTGTTACGATGGTTAAGATGAATCCGTACTTGGAATCAGCGACCAACTGGGAATTCGGCGACTGTACTTTTGAAGAAGGTACTGACAAGATCGTAGCCTATGGTGAGTTCAGTGGTGTATGCCCTACCTACAAGGAGCGTGTACCCCCCTGCACCAACGCCTGCCCTGCTGATGAAGATATTCGTGGCTATAACAACATCGTCCGCGGTGTTTGGAAGTCCGAAGATCCTTATGCAACGGCATTCCAGCGTCTGGCACGCAACAACCCGTTCCCAGCAGTTATGGGCCGTGTTTGTCCTGCACCTTGTCAAGGTGCTTGTAACCGCCAGTTCCGTGATGAAACCATTGGTATCAATGCTGTTGAGCATGCCATTGGTCAATACGCCATCGAAAAAGGGCTGAAGTTTGAAAAGCCCGAAGTTCCTTCTACCGGCAAACACATTGCGGTAGTAGGTGGTGGTGTTGGTGGCCTTTCTAACGCTTATCAAATGGCGTTACGTGGCCACAAAGTTACGGTTTATGATCGCGATGAGAAGCTTGGCGGCATGCTCCGCTATGGTATTCTCGGATATCGTGTATCACGTGAAGTGATCGATGCTGAAGTTCAGCGTATTCTTGATCTTGGTGTGGAAGTTAAATCCGGTGTGACCATCGGTGAAGACATCACCTTAGATCAGCTGAGCAAAGATCATGACGCTGTGTTCTTAGCTGTAGGTGCCCAGAAGGGTCGTACGATCCCTCTGCCTGGCACTGAAGGTAAAGCCATGGTGACATCTGCTATTGATTTCCTGCGTGACTTTGAAATCAATGGTGGTATTGAAGCTGGTGGTGCCGACAAGGTTACCGTTGGTAAAAATGTTGTCGTCATTGGTGATGGTGATGTTGCCATGGATGCATGCCGCTTGGCATTGCGCCTTGGCTCCAAAGCCACCCTGCTTTCCGGCGTTGCCCGTGAAGAGATGAACTGCTCTGACTTCGAGTATGATGAAGCCATTGCAGAAGGTACCGACATGAAAATGTGCACCGGTTCCTTGGAGATCATGGGTGAAGGCGATGCAGTCACTGGTATCAAAGTGATTGACATGCAGCGTAAAGATAAGGGTGAAGACGGCTGGAACCACGCCGTACCTTTCATGCGCTATAAGCAAAAAGCTGGATCTGAAGCAACTGTTGCATGTGATATGGTCATCTGGGCTGTGGGTCAAACCACCGACATGGCTGGTTTGGAAAATTGCACCGACGGCACACCTTTCCTGCAAGTTGATCACAACTTCCAGATCAAAGGTATGGACAATGTCTTTGGTGGTGGTGATGCCGTACAAATTCACCTACTGACCACAGCTATTGGTCATGGTCGTAAAGCTGCTGAGGCCATGGACATCTTCTTGAAAGGCGAAAAAATGCCTTCCAAGCCTGGTCGGGTGTCTGTTGTTGAATACGATAAGTTGAAGTCTGACTTCTTCGTAGAAAAGCCGCAAGCCAAACGCCAAGTTCAGCACCCAGCTAATGTTGTTGGTAACTGGGAAGAGACGCTCCAGCAGCTCTCTGAAGAGTCCACCAAGGATGAAGCTGACCGTTGCATGAGCTGCGGTATGTGCTTTGAGTGTAACCAGTGCATGCTCTTCTGCCCTCAGGACGCCATTACCAAGTTTAAAGGTAATCCTGAAGGTGAGGTGATGTTCACCGAATATGAGCGTTGCGTGGGTTGTCACATCTGTTCAGAAGTCTGCCCAACCGGTTACATCGATATGGGTTACGGCATCTAAGTATACCTGATGGGGGTAGGTTAACGCCTACCCCCATAGGTCTGTTTAGGACTTCGAATGTCTATCTGTTATGCGTGAGGGATCATGACTATCGTCACAGCTTTGCATCTTTTAGCTGCAATTGTTTGGGTCGGGGGCATGTTCTTTGCGCATAATTTTTTACGTCCGGCCAGTGAAGCGTTGGAACCTAAATACAGGATTCCGCTTTGGGCTGGCGTATTTAGCCGTTTTTTCCCTTGGGTCTGGGGTAGTGTTGTTATCTTACCGGTAACAGGCTATTGGATGATCTTTGTGGAAATGGGTGGAATGGGCAGTGTTGGATTACATGTTCATCTCATGCAACTCATCGGCTTGGTGATGATTCTGCTTTACAGTTATGTCTACTTTGTACTCTATCGACCTTTTAGGCGACTCGCTAAAGAGTTGATGATTCCTGAAGCAGGCATGTACATGAAGAAAATACGACCGATTATCTTAACCAATCTCTTTTTGGGGTTAATCGCGTCGGTACTTGGCGGGGCTGGTCGTTATCTTTTTTAGTCGTAATCAGATGACATGACTAAGAGAGAATAAAGATGGGTATAGCGTCATACGCAACATTCAATATTGGGCAGCTTGTATCGCATAAGCTGTTTAGCTACCGGGGCGTTATCATTGATATCGACCCGATATTTATGTTGAGTGAACAGTGGTATGAACAAGTAGCCCAAAGTCGCCCCCCAAAGGATGCACCATGGTATCGTGTTTTGGTTGATGGTACTGAAACAGAAACCTATGTTGCTCAACAGAATTTGAGCCCAGATAGAGAGAAAACAGCAATCAATCATCCGCACATTGACGAGTACTTTGTTGCACTGATTGATGGTGTTTATAAGCGCAGACAATCTGGTCATTGAGGCTTTACACCTCTCTAAGACCGATGGATCGTATAAAGAGGAATTTTCGATATGAGCAGCGAACTCAACCAGTTGTTGGATGGGGCCATCGAAGGCTCTAAGCAGTGGTCCCAAAAAGGTTGGCCCATGACGTTTGGTAAGGTTGACGTGAATTCCTTAGCCGAAGCCAAGGCTATGGCAAACACAGTTTCCGTCCGCCTAGAAGCCAACTCCTATTGGGACGGCGTGGACGAAGTGGGACAAGAAGTAGCCACCCATGGCGAAATCGCAAAAAAAGCTTTGGCTGATGGCGATATGACAAAGGCCAAATTCCATATCTTCCGTGCCTTGTTTGAAGAGCGCAAAATCAACGATCAAGGTCCTACTTGGTCAGGGGTTTTTGCCGCTATTGATAAATAATCAGTTTTCTCAACTGGTTTTAAAAGAGCTCTTTTAGAGCTCTC